>NZ_JAVGCZ010000035.1:0-27360 GCF_052928425.1 Glutamicibacter sp. BSL13 | reverse complement strand
CGCGGAAGTTGCTGGTCGGCGCCTGCGCGGGGGCGGGGACGTGCAATGCCCGGAGGTAGTCGGCCAGGGCCGGGGCGTAGGCGTCGCGCTCTGCGCGCGGCAGGCCCGCCGCACTGACCCCCGGGACGAAGGGGACGATGGAGAAGGTGAACGGGTAGGTTGCGGTGGGGCGCCCGACATGCAGCGCCAGCCCCGGGCTTAGGCCCGTGTCGGCGGCCAGCCGGGCCAGCCAAGCGCGTTCCTGTGTGCCGAACCGCTCGGCCTGGGCACGGCGCGGCAGGCGGATGAGGTGCCGCGGACCCAGCCGGTAGATCTCGTTATCCCACCCGCTGGCAAAGTATGCCACCGACAATTCGGCCCACTGCGGCGCCTGCCCGCGGAGCAGCTCTTGCACCAGGCAGCGGTCGATGCGCACTTCGGCCTCGGGCGCACCCGGCGGGGTGAAACGGCCTGCAGTCATGGTTTTCATCGTAGTGCCTCCACCTGCGCCCACCCACCGGGGACCGGGGGCGATGGCTCCCGCCATCCCCCGCCCAGGAGAGGCAGCGGCCGGACATTGGCGCCACGAGCGGGGCGGGCGGACTGCGCTGGCGCGGTATCCGGCAGCGGCCTCACACGCGGTCACGGCACCGGATGAGTACCAGGAAGCGGGCAAAATAGGCATCGCGCCTGCACCCCCCGCGTTCGGGGATGCAGGCGCGATGCCTTGCTCGGTGGCTGGAAACTAGAGTCCCAGCTTCTCCATGACCAGTTCACGCACGCGGCCGGCGTCGGCCTGCCCGCGGGTCGCCTTCATGACCGGGCCCATCAGGGCGCCGATGGCCTGCATCTTGCCGCCCTTGATCTTCTCAACCACGTCGGGCATCGCGGCGATCGCATCATCCACGGCCTTGCCCAGCGCCGCATCGTCGTTCACGATCGCCAACGAACGCTGCTCCACGATCTGGCTGGGCGTGCCTTCCCCGGCCAGCACGTACTCGAGCACCTGGCGGGCAATCTTGTCGTTGATCTTCTTGCCCTGGATCAGCTGGTCGATCTCGACGATGGTTTCCGGCGTGACGCCAACCTCGGCGATTTCCTTGTCCGCGGCCTTGGCCAGACGGGCGATCTCGCCCATCCACCACTTGCGGGCGACCGCGGCGGTGGCCCCGGCGGCAATGGTTGCCTCGATTTCATCGAGCACCCCGGCGTTGACCACGTCGCGGAATTCCTTTTCCGCGTAACCCCATTCGGCCTTCAGCCGCTTGCGGCGCTCGGCCGGCGGTTCGGGCAGGCGGGAGCGCAGCTGCTCGATCCAGTCCGCGGTGGTTACGATCGGGACCAGGTCCGGTTCCGGGAAGTAGCGGTAGTCATCCGCGTCCGACTTCGGGCGGCCCGAGGTGGTCGAGCGGGTGTCCTCATGCCAGTGGCGGGTTTCCTGCACGATCTTCTGGCCCGAATCCAGCACCGCGGCGTGGCGTTCGATCTCGAAGCGCACCGCGTGCTCCACGGCGCGCAGCGAGTTCACGTTCTTGGTCTCGGTGCGGGTGCCGAACTTCTCCGCCCCCTTGGGCATCAGCGAGACGTTCGCGTCGCAGCGCACGTTGCCGCGCTCCATGCGGGCATCGGAGACACCCAGGTTCTTGACGATCTCGCGGATCGCCGCGACGTAGGCGCGGGCCAGCTCCGGGGCGCGGGCACCGGCCCCGACGATCGGCTTGGTGACGATCTCCACCAGCGGCACGCCGGCGCGGTTGTAGTCCACCAGCGAGTAGTCGGCGCCCTGGATGCGCCCGGCGGCCCCGCCCATGTGGGTCAGCTTGCCGGCATCCTCCTCCATGTGCGCGCGCTCGATCTCGACGCGGAAGACCTCCCCGTCCTCCAACTCGATGTCCAGCCAGCCGTCGTGGGCGATCGGGTCATCGTACTGGGAGGTCTGGAAGTTCTTCGGGGTGTCCGGGTAGAAGTAGTTCTTCCGGGCAAAACCGCACTTCTCGGCGATCTGGCAGTTCAGGGCCAGGCCGATGAGGATGGAGTATTCCACCGCGGTCTTGTTCACGACCGGCAGCACGCCGGGCAGGCCCAGGTCCACGGGGGTCACGTTGGTGTTCGGCTCATCGCCAAAGGCGTTGGGCGCGTCGGAGAACATCTTGGTCTTGGTGTTCAGTTCGACGTGCACCTCGAAGCCCAGTACCGGGTCGTACTTTTCCAGTGCGACGTCGAAGTCTACAAGTTCTTCGGTGGTCATGCTCTCCCCCTAGGCCTTCTGGGCGATCGAGTCGGTGTCAATGGCGGGTGCCTGCGAGATCAGCGAGTGGCCCCACTGCTTTTCCAGCAGGGCCTCCAGCGCGGCGCCGGCACGGTAGAGGCGGGCGTCCTCGAACGCGGGGGCCAGGAACTGGATGCCCACCGGCAGCCCCTCGCTCAGCCCGCCGGGCACGGTGATGCCCGGAACCCCGGCCAGGTTCGCCGGGATGGTGGCCACGTCGTTCAGGTACATGGCCAGCGGGTCGTCGGTCTTCGCGCCCAGTTCGAAGGCGACGGTCGGTGCGGTCGGGGAGATCAGCACGTCTGCCTGCTCGAACGCGGCGGTGAAGTCGCGTTGGATCAGGGTGCGGATCTTCTGCGCCGAACCGTAGTAGGCGTCGTAGTAGCCGGCCGACAGCGCGTAGGTGCCCAGCACGATGCGGCGCTTGACCTCGTCACCGAAGCCGGCGGCGCGGGTGGCGCCCATGACGCGTTCGATGGTCAGCGCACCGTCCTCGGGCAACACCCGGTTGCCGTAGCGCACGCCGTCGAACTTGGCCAGGTTGGAGGAGACCTCCGAGGGCATGATCAGGTAGTAGGCGCCCAGCGCGTACTTGAAGTTCGGGCAGGAGACCTCCACGATCTGGGCCCCGGCCTCGCGCAGCAGCTGCAGCGATTCCTCGAAGCGGGCCTGCACGCCGGCCTGGTAGCCCTCGCCCTGCAGTTCGTTGATGACCCCGATGCGCAGCCCGGACAGGTCTCCGGCGGCGCCGGATTCGGCGGCGGCCACCAGGCCCTGCAGGGCGTCGGGCAGGGAGGTGGAGTCCTTCGGGTCGTGCCCGCCAATCAGCTCCTGCAGGTGGGCCGAGTCCAGCACCGTGCGCGAGACCGGGCCGATCTGGTCCAGGGAGGAGGCCATGGCAATGGCCCCATAGCGGGAGACCGCGCCGTAGGTGGGCTTCACCCCCACGGTGCCGGTGACCGCGCCGGGCTGGCGGATCGAACCGCCGGTGTCGGTGCCCAGCGCCAGCGGGGCCTCGAAGGAGGCGACCGCCGCAGCCGAGCCGCCGCCGGAGCCGCCCGGGATGCGGTTTAGGTCCCACGGGTTGCGGGTGACCCCGTAGGCGGAGTGCTCGGTGGAGGAGCCCATCGCGAATTCGTCCAGGTTGGTCTTGCCCAGCATCGGCAGCTTCGCGGCGCGGATCTTTTCGATCACGGTCGCGTCGTACGGGCTCATCCAGCCTTCGAGCATCTTCGAGGCGGCGGTGGTGGGCTGGCCCTTGGTGACGATCAGGTCCTTGATGGCGATCGGTACGCCGGCCAGCGGGTGCAGCGCCTCGGCCTCGGTGCCGCCGGCGGCGCGGATTGCGTCGACCTCGGCGGCCACGGCCAGCGCCTCTTCCGCGTTCACGTGCAGGAACGCGTTCAGGGTGGGGTCAACCTCGGCAATGCGCTCCAGGTGCGCCTGGACCGCCTGGACGGAGGTGACTTCCCCGGCGCGCAGCTTGGCGGCCAGTTCGGTGGCGGAGAGCTTGATGATCTGATTCATGTCCTTATTCACCATCCAGGATTGCCGGGACCTTGAAGCGGTCCTGATCGGAGTCCGGTGCGTTGGCCAGGACCTCGTCGATCGACAGGGTCTGGCCCACCACGTCCTCGCGCATGACGTTGGTCAGCGGGATTGGGTGGCTGGTGGCCGGGATGTCGGAGGATGCGACTTCGCTGACAGAGGCGATGGCATCGACGATCACGCCGAGTTCACCGGTCATCTTGTCCAGCTCTGCGTCGCTCATCTCGATGTGAGCCAGGCGTGCCAGGTGCACAACGTCCTCACGGCTGATGGCAGACATATATCTCCCTAGGGTGGGCGGTTGGATTTCTCCTCCAATTCTAGCCCCTGGGTCGCAGGGCAAAGCCCAGATGTGGTGCGCCGCATTACGCCATGCGCAATACCGCGCCACGCTGTGTGGCCCCGTCGCCATCCACCCATTCGGCGCTGAGGTAGTGTCCGGTGCCGGCCCCGGGCCGCGGGCGGCGTTCAATGCCGATGGCGTCGGAACCGGTGGTGTGAACCCCGCCCTCCACGGTGACCCGCGGCTCGTCGGTGTCCGAGTTGTTCTGGTGCTGCGGCACGCTCAGCCCGGCGAACAGGTCCCGCACGCACTGCTGCCAGGTGGGGTCGTGCTCGGCGTCGTAGACGTAGCGCAGGCCCAGCACCCCGTGCTGGCTGGTGCCCAGCAGGTGGTCCTGCCCGCCCTCCAGCGGTTCACCGCGGTAGCTCAGCGGCAGGTGGTAGACGGTTCCGTCCTGCCGGTCCAGGTCGATGATGAATTCCATGCCGACCTGCCCAGCGGGGTCCTCCAGGCGGAACCCGCCCACGGTGTCCAGCTGCGGGCGCGCGGTCCCGCTAAAGAAGTCCTGCTGCGGCAGCCAGGAGGTCAGCAGCTCGGTCTTGGTCGGATCCATGGTGGTGGCGTAAATGATTCCCATGGCCACAGTGTTCCAAGAAACACCGGTGGGGGCAATGCCGCGGAGGCGGCCTAGAGCCCGTAGGTGTAGACCACCAGGCGGATGTCGGTGTCCGGGACGAACCAGTCGCGTTCCTCGCGGTGGGTGAAGCCCAGCTTCTCGTAGAGCCCGCGCGCGGCGACCCAGTGACCGCCGGTGGTCAGCGAGACGGTGTGCACCCGGTCCAGGCTGCGGGCGTGGGCCAGGGCCGCGGCGACCATCGCCTTGCCGGCGCCGCTGCGCTGCACGGTGGGGTCCACGCTGAGCATGCGGATCTCCAGCTCCCCCGGCAGGGCGATGTCGGCGTATTCGTTGCCGTGCTGCATCAGCGACATGCTGGCGATGACGTGCCCGTCGCGCTTGGCGACCAGGATGGTGCAGTGCTCGTGGCGCTTGGCGACCTGGCGCACGAACTGCAGGTACTCGTGGTTCGGGTCATCGAAGTGCCCGGCGTCCAGGTACGCGTCAACGGTGATATCACCGATGCGCTGGTAGTCCTCGGCGGTGGCCTCGGTGATCTCCAATTCGGTGGCGGCGGGAAGAGTTTGGCAAGTCATCCTTCCCAGTGTGACAGCCCCGCGGGACTGCCGGTGACCAGTCAAGCCCGCTTTGTTGCCAACTTCACCCCCGGTGTAGCGCGTCGACCTCTGTGATGCGCAGGGATGTTGGCGTGATCCAGAGTGTGGAACACGCTATGAAGCTCTTGTTCTCAGAAGCGCTGGGCGCCGCCCTGCTGCCGCACCGCGGGCCCGCAGCGCCATGGCACCCCGATACCTGGCAGGCTGGTACCGGTGCGCAGACATAAAGTGCGCTGCGCCGGTAATAAGGTCGGCGTTCCACGGCCACCGGTACACCGCCCGGCCCCGGCCCCCGGCGGCAGCCGGGCTCCCCCGCGGCGTCCGGCCGGGGCGAAACCTCGGGACGAACCGGGCTCTGGCAGGGAAAAACTTGGACAGAACCGCACCTCCCGGCACGGGCCGAACCACCGAGCGCGGACGGAAAAGAACGGTGCAACCCGCACACCCCATGGGGTGCCCCCACGGGCAGGACAAGGGTCTGGCGGCAGAAATCGCGAGGTCGCCACCACCGAAAAACCCGTAACATTATTGGTAATGGGTTCAGTGCGTGCCAGGCACGCAGGGTGCTGGGGACACCGTCGTCTCGGGAACCTTGGACGCACAATCATTCGTCGGATATGACACTTTCGTCACCAAGTTTCAAAGGAAGAACGCATTGAAGGTACTCATCGGTTCCTCCCCTGACGAGGTTGCACGCCTCGCCGCCACCGCCGTCCTTGAGGGTTTCCAGCGCTATGCCAGCGACCGGGCCCCGGTCCTCGGGCTGGCCACCGGTTCCTCTCCGCTGGGCCTGTACAGCGAACTGGCCGACTACGTTGCCAAGGGCGAGCTGGACCTGTCCCAGGCCACCGGCTTCGCCCTGGATGAGTACGTGGGTCTGCCCTCCGACCACGTGCAGTCCTACCGCCAGACCCTGATCCGCGAGGTCTGCCAGGTGATGGGCCTGCCGGAGCAGAACCTGAACGTGCCGCTGGGCGATGCCGAGTCCCTGGATGTGCTGGAGGAAGCGGCCACCGCCTACGACGCGGCCATCGCCGCCGCCGGCGGGGTGGATGTGCAGATCCTGGGCATCGGCTCCAACGGGCACATCGGGTTCAACGAGCCGGGCACCGCCCTGCGCAGCCGCACCCACGTCACCCGGCTGACCGCCCGCACCCGCTCGGACAATGCCCGCTTCTTCGGGTCGCTCGATGAGGTCCCCACCCACAGCGTCACCCAGGGGCTGGGCACCGTGCTGGAGGCCCGCCGCCTGGTCCTGGTGGCCACTGGACGGGTCAAGGCCGGCGCCATTGCCGCGGCGATCGAGGGCCCGCTGGCCGCGTCCTGCCCGGCCTCGGTGCTGCAGCTGCACGAGGACGCGATCCTGGTGATTGACGAGAAGGCGGCCAACGACCTGAAGCACCGCGAATACTATGAGGACTCGGCCAAGGCGCTGGTGATCTAGCCTTCGGCCGGTTCCACGCCCGATGCAAGACGGCGTCCCTTCCCGCGGGCCTTGCCTGCGGGAAGGGGCGCCGTTTGCCGTGGCGCTGCGCCGCGGCTCCTAGTCCTGGGCCGGCTGGGGTTCGCCCAGCTTCTGCGCGTCAATGTACCCGGCGTACTGCCAGCCCGGGGTGCTGGAGGGGCGGTGCACCGCCACACCGGCTTCCTCGGCGATCAGCGCGCCGGCGGCCCAGTCATATTCCTGGGTGCCGTACTCGGCGTAGGCGTCGAGCGCGCCCTCGGCCACCAGGCACAAATCCAGCGCGGCCGACCCCAGGCGCCGCACGTTGACGTAGTCCTCCAGCAGGTCGGTGAGCACCCGGGCTTGGAACTGGCGGCGGGGGGCGTCATACCCGAACCCGGTGGCCAGCACCTTGGCGGTGGTTTGCTGCGGGCCGGAAAGCCGGGTGGTGGTGCGGGTGGCCAGGTCCTGCTTCCAGGCCCCCAGTCCACGCCCGGCGTAGTACTCCGCGCCCAGGGCCGGGGCCTGGATGGCGCCGGCCAGCCAGGTCACCTCCCCTTCCTCGCTGGTGTGGCACACGGCCACGGAGGAGGCGTAGTAGTGGATGCCGCGCACGAAGTTCGCGGTCCCATCCAGTGGGTCGATGCTCCAGCGGTAGCCGCTGGGCTTGGCCGGGGTGTGCGAGCCGAATTCCTCCCCGGTCAGCGCGTCGTTCGGCCGGGTGGTGATGATTGCGGCGCGGATCGCCTCCTCGGCGGACCGGTCAAAGTCGGTGACCCAATCACCGGCCGCGGATTTCTCATCCACCCCCAGCGCGCGGGTGCCGCGCCGGGCCAGCACCTGGGCGCCGGCGCCGGCGGCCTGACGGGCCAGCAGCACCAGCGGGTCGTGTTCCACGGGGTTCTTCGGGTTCATGCCCCACCTTCCGCGCCCTGCTGGGCGACTTCTCGTGCCGCGTCCGGGCCCTGCTCCAGCAGCACCTTGAACCCGGCCTCATCCAGCACCGGGACGCCCAGGGACTGGGCCTTGTCCAGTTTCGACCCGGCGGCCTGCCCGGCCACCAGGAAATCGGTTTTCTTCGACACGCTGCCGGTGGCCTTGCCCCCGCGCACGATGATCGCCTCCTTGGCGGTGTCGCGGCTGAATTCCTCCAGCGTGCCGGTGACCACGATGGCCAGGCCCTGCAGGTGCTTGACGATGCTCTGATCGAGCTCGTCGCGCATCTTCACCCCGGCCTGCTGCCAGGCGGTGACGATGTTCCGGTGCCACGGCACGGCGAACCAGTCCACGACCGCCTCGGCGATGATCGCCCCGACCGAGTCGATCTGCGCCAGCTCCTCGCGGGCGCCGGGGGCGTCGACCACCTTCAGCAGCTCGTCCATCGACCCGTAGCGGGTAGCCAGGGCCCGGGAGGCGTTGGGCCCCACATGCCGGATGGACAGGGCCACCAACACCCGCCACAGCGGCTGGTCCTTCGCCTTTTCCAGCTCGTCGAACAGCTTCAGCGTCATCTTGGTGGGGGCCGGCGGCTTGGCCTTGGTGCCGCGGGTGAAGAAGTACGGCACCAGTTCGAACACCCCGGTGCCCTCCCCCTTGGAGCGCTTCTCCCGCCACACCCGAACCTGGGCCAGCTCATCGAGCCGGTCCTTGAGGCCGAAGATTTCCGCCTCGTTGCTGATCACCCCTTCCCCGGCCGGAATCACCATCCCGCCCTGGGTGGCCGGGTCCTGGCCGGGGCCGCTGGTCAGCGCCGCGGCGGCCTCATAGCCCAGCGCCTCAATGTCCAGGGCGCTGCGGCTGCCCAGGTACGCCACCCGTTCGGTGAGCTGGGCCGGGCAGCTTTGGGCGTTCAGGCAGCGGATGTCCACGTCGGATTCCTTGGCCGGGGCCAGTGGTTCACCGCAGCTGGGGCAGTGGGTGGGCATCACGAAGTCGCGCAGGTTCTCCTCATTGCCCTCGCGCAGCGCCAGCACCGGTCCGACGATCTCCGGGATCACATCCCCGGCCTTGCGCAGGATGACCGTGTCCCCGATCTTCACGTTCTTCGCCTTGACGACCTCCTGGTTGTGCAAGGTGGCCCGGGCGACGGTGGATCCGGCCACCAGCACCGGCTCCATGACCCCGAACGGGGTGACCCGACCGGTGCGCCCCACCTGCACCGCAATGTCCAGCAGCTTGGTGTGCACCTCCTCCGGCGGGTACTTGTAGGCCACCGCCCAGCGCGGCACCCGGGAGGTGTAGCCCAGCTGCTCCTGGGTGGCCAGGTCATCGACCTTCACCACAATCCCGTCGATGTCGTGCACCAGCTCGTGGCGCTTGCGCCCGTGCTCGGCAATGAACTCATCGACCTCGTCCAGCGAGGAGACCACCTGCGAATACGGGGAGACCGGCAGCCCCCAGCGGGCCATCAGCTCATAGCTTTCGGACTGGTTGGCGATGCCCAGCCCGGCGTTGCGCCCCACCCCGTGCACGAACATGCGCAGCGGGCGCTTGGCGGTCTGCGCCGGGTCCTTCTGGCGCAGCGACCCGGCGGCGGCGTTGCGGGGGTTGGCCAGCGGGGCCTTGCCCTGTTCGATCAGCGACTCGTTGTAGGCGTTGAAGTCCTGCGTGGCGATGAACACCTCGCCGCGCACCTCAAATTCGTGGGGCCAGCCGCTGCCGGAGAGCTGCTGCGGGATGTCGGCGATGGTCAGCGCGTTGTGGGTGACGTCCTCGCCGGTGGTCCCGTCCCCGCGGGTCGCGGCGCGCACCAGCTTGCCGTCGCGGTAGGTCAGGTTCAGCGCCAGCCCGTCGATCTTCACCTCGCACAGCCAGGCGGGCTTGCGCTCCGGGCGCAGGCGCAGCGCGTTCGCCTCGGCCCGCTCCAGCCAGGCGTCCAGCTCCGGCATGGAGAACACGTCCTCCAGGGAGTACATCCGGCTGGCGTGGGTGACCGGGGCGAAGGCCGCGGAAACTTCCCCGCCGACCTCCTGGGTGGGTGAGTCCTGCCCGGCCAGGATCGGGTACTGCCCCTCGATGCGCTGCAGTTCGCGGAACAGCGCATCGTATTCGGCGTCCGAGATCAGCGGCGCGTCCTGCTGGTAGTAGGCCTCGCGGTGCTGGCGGATCTGTTCGACCAGGGCATCATGCGCGGCGCGCACGTCTTCCGGCGGGGCCGAACTGGTTTCGGTGGGGGCAACGGCATTTTCACTCACACCCCTTATTGTGCCCCACCTGCCAAGTTAGATCACCTGTGCGCTGCGCGCGCCCGGAGTTTTGCCCCCGGCGCCGGATCCCGGGGACACCGGTTGCGGCGCGGGGACCAGCCCCAGCCGGGCGCCGGAATCGGTGGTCCTGTTGCTGATCGGTGGTGCGGGGTATCGTGGAGCCACCAAGTCAAAGACGGGGCATGACCGTTGCCGGCACGGCCCCGGCGCCTGATCTGCAGTGGGGTGTGTCATGGGGTCACGACGCGAGGGTGAAGGGCACGACGAGCGCCGGAGCGGGGGTTGGCAGCACGAAGCCGACCCGGCCGGTGGCCTGCCGCCCGGCAAGGACGCCGCAGAGGGGCCCGGCACCGCCCGGTCCCCTGCGCGGTCCGGGCCCGACCGGACACCGGGCGCCCGGTCGGGCAGCGGGAGTGGAGCGATCTGAGCGAACAGCAGCGCAGCCACCTGATGCGGGAACTGGATTCGGAAGTGGCCTACCAGCGGCGCAAGGCGGCCCTGCGGCTACTGGAGCGGCTGCAGCAGGGCACCGACCCGGAACACGCCGTGCACTACGCCCGGGCCATCGCGCTGCTGCAGGGCGCCGCCCCCACACCGGAGGGGCGCAGCCAACTGGCCTGAGCCGGTGGAACGCGGCCGCCGGGTTTAGCCCGCGTCCTGCCCTTCGGGCCGCGCCACCGATTCGCTGGACGCCGGGACCGGCTGTACCGGATCGGTGGCCTGCGGGACCGGCTGCGCCCGGTTCGCCGCGGCTTCGGCCAGCTCGGCCGGGTCCGGGGCGGGCAGCACGTCAATGACGATGACGGCGATGTTATCCCGTCCCCCGGCCTCCAGGGCCGCCTGCAGCAGGGCGACCACCGCGGTTTCCGGGTCCTGGTAGGACAGCAGCAGCGCCTGCAGGTGCTCGGCGGTCAGCTCCCCGCTCAACCCGTCGGAGCACAGCAGATATCGGTCCCCGGCATGCGCTTTGAGCACCATGGTGTCCGGCTGGCTGTCCGCCCCGGCGCCCAGGGCACGGGTGATCAGGTTGCGGTGCGGGTGGTTGCGGGCCTCCAGCTCGGTGATCTGCCCGGCGTCAACCATTTCCTGCACCGCCGAGTGGTCCCGGGTCAGCTGCTGCAGCACCCCGCCGCGCAGCCGGTAGCCGCGCGAGTCGCCCACGTTGACCAGCAGCAGGTCCGGCTGCGGCTTGTCCACCGCGGTGTTCAGCTCATCCTGGCGGCGGCGGTGCTCGGCCAGCATTTCGGGGGTGATGCGCTCCATCACGTCGGTGCGGGCCTGCTCGCGGTTGAAGCTGGCGGTCCACGGCGGCACCGAGATCGGGGCGGTCACCGAATCCCGGGCGGTGTCGCTGCCGCGCACCTGCAGCAGCGCGCACAGGGTGGTGCCCCCGCGGGCGTCCAGCGCGTCGCGGATCCGGTCATCGGCCAGCTGCACTTGGCGGATCACATCCAGCACCGTGGGCAGCGGGTGCTCCGGGGTGCGGTCGGTGTAGAAAGTCAGCTCCTCCAGGGTTTCGGTGGCCAGTTCGCTGGCCAGCTCCCCGGCCTCGTGCCCGCCCATGCCGTCGGCCACCGCGAACACGGTCGGGGTGATCAGGATGGCGTCCTGGTTCTCGGTGCGCCGCATCCCCACGTGGGTGCGTCCGGCGGCGACCAGGCCGAAGCCCGCCACCGATTTGGCCTGGCTCATCAGTCGATCACCAGCCGTCCACCCTCACCGGCGGAGAGCAGGTAGGGCTGGATGTCCCCGAACCCGCGCACCGAGGTGATCTCCTGGGCGGTGAGCACGAAGCGTTCGTCGTTGCGCAGCGTATTGGCGGTGATCGCGTCGGTGAGCACCGTGCCCGGTTCGGCCAGGGAAGTCAGCCGGGCGGCCAGGTTCACGGTCGGCCCGTAGATGTCCCCCAGCCGGGAGAGCAGCCGTCCCCATACCACCGCGACCCGGGTCTTGGGCAGCAGCTCATCGGCCTCGAACTCCTTGGCCAGGGCCAGGGAGATGAGGGCCCCGGCCTGCGGGGTTTCGGCCACGAAGAGCACTTCGTCGCCGATGGTCTTCACCAGCCGGCCGCCGCCCACCGAGATGATCTCGGCGCTCTTGGCCTCAAAGCGCTGCACCAGCTGGGCCAGGGTGCGTTCGTTCATGCGGCGCGAGAGCGAGGTGTAGGAGACCAGGTCGGCGAAGCCGACGGCGCGGGCCAGCGGCAGTGGGGTGTCGTCGTCGTCCTCCCCGCTGTGCTGGTTGTAGGCCGCCACTCCGGCCTCGGCACGCACCGAGAGCCGGTGGATGGCCGCGTTCATCTGGCGCCGCCACGAATATAGCAGCAGGTCCTCGATCGGGCCGATCAGCTGGGGCAGGATGTTGACCAGTTCTCGCCGGGCCTGCCGGTCGCTCATCGACTGGTTCGTGACCATGTCCTCGATCAGCGCCTCGACCTGCCAGACCACCATCCGGTCGGTCATCTGCCCCACCGAGCGCATCAGCGAGATCGCGGTTTCCTCGGTGAGCTTGCCCTCGCGCACCAGCCCAACCATCGACTTCAGCGCCTCCTCGTCGCGCTGGGTGAAGAACACCTCGTCGTCCCCCAGCTCCGGGAAGCCCATGGCCCGCCACAGCTTGCGGGCCGAGAGCAGGGAGATCCCGGCCTCGGCGGCCACCTCGCGGCGCTTGAACTCACGCTTGCCGCCCAGCAGGCGCTGCTCCAGGGCGGCAACGGTTTCCTTGATGCCGGCCGGGGCCTGGGCCGGGACCTGCAGCGGGTTCTCCATGGCCTGGGCCAGCTCCTGGATCGGGTCGGCCTCCAGGCGGATCTTGGGCAGCGCCTGGGTGCGCGCCTCCAGGGCGGCGTCGCTGGCCGCCTGCGGGGTTTCGCTGCGGGAAGGGCTAGTGTGCTCGGAGCTCATCGATCGTTCCCCTCACCGGCCGCGGTCCCAAAGGGTCCGGCCACTTGGTTGTTCCCACCCATGTTCTGCAGCGCCTCGATGGCCAGCCGGCGGAAGGAGGTCACCGCCGGAACATGGGGAATCCTGACATAGCCGTGGTTCAGCACCACGTCCAACGTGCCCGGCCGCTGTGCCGGGTTCTTCTTCTTGCGGGTGTGGGCCAGCAGGTCGCGCACCGTGTACAGCCCCACCGACTGCAGCTGGCCGCCGCTGCGCGGGGTGCGGAACAAGATCCGCTCGGTCGTCAGCACGATCCGCGAGCGCAGCCAGCCGATCCACGGGGCAACGCACCAGATGCCCACCAGCAGGAACCACAGCAGCACGAACAGCCAGGAAAGCACCCCGGCGTTGGGAGCAATCCACCCGGGAAGCTGCTGGCGCGAGAGGTAGCCGAGGATAAAGGCGAAACTTCCGGTGAGGATCAGCAGGGTGATGAACGGCTGGCGCAGCACCCGGGAGTGCACACGGGTCTTGATGATCACGCACTCGTTC
This sequence comes from Glutamicibacter sp. BSL13, assembly GCF_052928425.1. NCBI lineage: Bacteria > Bacillati > Actinomycetota > Actinomycetes > Micrococcales > Micrococcaceae > Glutamicibacter > Glutamicibacter sp. BSL13. The sequence continues at coordinate 13,964 of NZ_JAVGCZ010000035.1, read as the reverse complement.
TGGTGTAGCGGTAGCTTCATGATGGCCGTGCCGGCACCTCCTCGCTTGCCTTGTGCTGCCTGCCTTCAGCGGTTGCAGTTCCCCGAAAAAGCGGGGGTCCGTATTCCATACTAGTCCCGCGCCCCCACCGGTTTGGCTCCGGGGCCGGCGCACCGCCTAGGCGTACTGCCCGTCGCTGCGCCGCACATGGTGCACGTCCCCGGCCAGCACCCGGTGCTCGGTGCCGTGCTCATCGCGCACAAGCAGCGCCCCGTCCGCTGCCAGGTTCAACGCCCGGGCCTGCAGACTGGTTCCATCCGGGTAGTCGATGCGCACGTCCTGACCCAGCGTGGCCAGCGACTCGGCGACCAGTTCGCACAGGCTGCATCCGCCCTGGTTGGCCAGCGGTGCGCCCGCGTTGCCGCCTACCGCCCGGAAGGCCGCATCCAGGTTCACGAAGCGGCGCAGGTACGCCCCCAGCAGCTCGGTGCGGTCCAGTCGTTCCCCGCTGGCCAGGCGCAGGGAGGTGGCCGTGGGCACCGGTAGCTCGGCGGCGTCCTGGTCCACGTTCATCCCGGTGCCCACCACCACGGCCGGTCCGGTCGGTGTGGTGGCCAGCTGGGCGAGGATCCCACAGACCTTGCGGGAATCGACCAGCACGTCGTTGGGCCATTTAATGCCGGCGGCCAGCCCGGTGCGTTCGGCGATGGCCTGGCACCAGGCGGCCGCGGCCAGCATCGTGTACCAGGACAGGGCCTCCACCGGCAGCGCCGGCACCGGGCGCACCAGGATGCTCACGGTCAGCGCCGCGCCGGCCGGCACCACCCAGCCGCGGCCCAGGCGCCCCTTGCCCGCCTGCTGGTGTTCGGTGCTCAGCACCGCCAGGTGCCCGGCGCTGTCCTCGGCTGCGGCCTGCACCAGGTCCGCGTTGGTCGAACCGGTGGAAGGCACCAGCCGCACCGGGTCAAGGCCCAGGTCGCGGGCAATCTGGGACAGGCGCGCCGCGTCCAGGGCGGCGCGTGGCGCGCGGGAGGAAGGCATCATGCCCTCCAGCCTATGCCACCGCTCACCCCCGCACGCCCGTGCTGCCGCCGGGTTTCGCGGTGGGCGTCACGCCGGGGCCCTGCGGGTGTTGGCAGCGCTTAGAGGAAGATGTCCGGCACCAGCTGGCTGGCCGGGTCGGTGGCGTAGGCGTCGAAGTCGGTGACCCCCGCCGCGGAGAGCACCTGTTCGTCGGTGAAGAAGTTGCCGCTGCAGCTGCGCGGGTCGCTGGCCAGGATGGCGGTGGCGGCCTCGGCGACGATGCGGGCATCGCGCGCCCCCTTGATCATGGTTCCGCCTCCGGGCAGGTTGCGGATGGCCGCGGTGTCGATCAGCGTGGCCGGCCACAGGGAGTTGACCCCGATGCCCTCGTCCTTCAGCTCCTCGGCCAGGCCCAGGGTGGTCATGCTCATCCCGTACTTGCTCATGGTGTAGGCCAGGTGGGCCCCGGCCCAGCGTGGATCCAGGTTCAGCGGCGGGGAGAGGGTCAGGATGTGCGGGTGGGCGGACTTGCGCAGGTGCGGCAGCGCGGTCTTGGACAGCAGGAAGGCCCCGCGCACGTTGATGTCCATCATCAGGTCATAGCGCTTCATGTCCACGTCATCGGTCTTGGCCAGGTTGATGGCGCTGGCGTTGTTGATGACGATGTCGATCCCGCCAAAGCGCTGCACGGCGCTGTCCACCATCCGGGCCACGTCCTCGTCCTTGCGCACGTCCCCGACCACGGCCAGCCCGGTGCCGCCGGCCTGGTTGATCTGCTCCACTGCGGTGTGGATGGTACCTTCCAAGGAAGGATGCGGGGTGTCCGTCTTGGACAGCAGCACGAGGTTGGCCCCGGACTTGGCCGCCTGCAGGGCGATGGACAGCCCGATGCCACGGCTGCCGCCGCTCATCACGATGGTCTTGCCCGCCAGGGTTTGAGGCTGGGGATCAATGGTGTTGCGCGAATCTTCAGTCATGTGACCCAGATTACTTGAAAACGTCCCCCGTAGCTACTGATGAGTAACATAATCTGGCACTGTTGCCGGATTCGACGAACGCATTTTGTAGGCTTCCTACAAACAGGACCGCCATTTTCCCAGTTAGACTGACGTGGGTGGCATTTTTCTTGTGCCATTCCTACACAACTTTACGAACCAGGCAACCAAGGGAGTCGAAGGCATGACGCAGGGGCGCACCGAGGCGGATGAAGCGATCGACCTGTCCACCACCGCCGGCAAGCTCGCCGAGTTCCGCCGCCGCGAGGCCCTGGCGCAGCTGCCCTCCGGCCCCGAGGCCGTGGAAAAGCAGCACGCCCGCGGCAAGCACACCGCCCGCGAACGCATCGACATGCTGCTCGATGAGAACTCCTTCGTGGAATTCGACGCCCTGGCCGTGCACCGCTCCACCGCCTTTGGCATGGAGAAGAAGAAGCCGCTGGGCGATGGCGTGGTCTGCGGCTACGGCACCGTAGATGGCCGCCTGGTTGCCGTCTACTCCCAGGACTTCACCGTCTACGGCGGCTCGCTCTCGCAGGTGAACGGCGAGAAGATCGTCAAGGTCCAGGAATTCGCGATCCGCAACGGCTGCCCTGTTGTCGGAATCAACGACGGCGGCGGTGCGCGCATCCAGGAGGGCGTGGCCTCCCTGGCGATGTTCGCCGACATCTTCCGCAACAACGTGCACGCCTCGGGCGTCGTTCCGCAGATCTCCCTAATCATGGGCCCGTGCGCCGGGGGCGCCGCCTACTCCCCGGCCCTGACCGACTACGTGATCATGGTGGACAAGACCAGCCACATGTTCATCACCGGCCCGGATGTCATCAAGACCGTGACCGGCGAGGAAGTGGACATGGAAACCCTGGGTGGGGCGCGTCAGCACAACTCCACCACCGGCACCGCCACCTACCTGGCCGAGGATGAGGAAGACGCCATTGAGTTCTGCAAGGAACTGCTGGACTTCCTGCCCTCCTCGAACCTCACCGACGCGCCGCTGGCCGAGTTCGAGGAAGAGCTGGAGCTGACCGAGGAGGACGAACAGCTCGATACGCTGATTCCGGACTCCGCGAACCAGCCCTACGACATGCGCACCGTGATCGAATCCGTGGTCGATGACGGGCAGTTCTTCGAAATGCAGGCGCTTTACGCCCCGAACGTGATGATCGGCTACGCACGCATCGAGGGCGCTACCGTGGGCATCGTGGCCAACCAGCCGCTGCAGTTCGCCGGCACCCTGGACATCGCGGCCTCGGAAAAGGCCGCCCGCTTCGTGCGCAACTGCGATGCGTTCAACATCCCGATCGTGACCCTGGTGGACGTGCCCGGCTTCCTGCCCGGCAAGGACCAGGAATTCCAGGGCATCATCCGCCGCGGCGCAAAGCTGCTGTACGCCTACGCCGAGGCCACCGTGCCGAAGCTGACCGTCATCACCCGCAAGGCCTACGGCGGAGCCTACATCGTGATGGGCTCCAAAAAGCTCGGCGCGGATCTGAACCTGGCCTGGCCCACCGCGCAGATCGGCGTGATGGGCGCCCAGGGCGCGGTGAACATCCTCTACCGCCGCGACCTGGCGGCGGTGCAGGCCGAGGGCGGCGACGTCGAGGCGCGCCGCAAGGAAATCATCGAGGGCTACGAGGCCGAGCTGCTCAACCCGTACCAGGCCGCGGAGCTGGGGTACATCGACGCGGTCATCGCCCCGAGCGACACCCGCCTGCAGCTGGTGCGCGGGCTGCGCGCCCTGCGCGAGAAGCACGCGAGCCTGCCGCCAAAGAAGCACGGCAACATCCCGCTGTAGGCCCCGCCTACACCCCAGCGACGCCCAGAGCAAAGTTCGAAGGACTGGATATGGAACAGCACACCGTCACACGGCAGGCCACCGCCGCGCTCACCGTAACCCGCGGCAATCCGAGCCCGGAGGAACTGGCGGCGGTCACCGCACTGCTCAGCGCCATGGGTTCCCAGCCGAACCAGAACGGTGCCGCGCAGACCCCGGCCGGACGGGTCACCCGGATCCGCAAGCGCCGCGCATTGAGCACTCCGCGGCTTCCATGGAGCATTGGCCGCCGCTAACCCGGCAGGCTCACACCGCGGTCACCGGCTTCCTGCCCCGTTTCCCTGCGCTGCGCCCACAGCGCAGGGAAACGGGGCATTGCCATGTGCTCAACGTCCTGATTAGGCTCGCAACATGGACTTTGCCTCGCTTCTTGTGCTCGGCGGGATCATCATCCTATGCCTGCTGCCCGTGGTTTTCGGTTCCTTCAAGAGCCTGGACCGGCACGCCGATGACTGGGAGGGCCGGGATCAGCAGACGGCTCGTTCACTGCGCAAGGCGCGACGGGACATCGACCGGGGTAAGGGCTGGTACGGTCCGTGAAGGCAGCCTCCGCCAGTATCACCGAGCCGACCTTGCCTCGCTGACCGCTGGAGGAGTTCGTGGTGGGGTTTTCACATCGCAAGATACCTAATCGGCGGATTCCATTTTCTACCGCGCTCTGTCGGGCACGCCGAGAGCCTCGGAATTGGTCTGGCAAAACTCTTCAACAAATATTTCACGTCCACTAGGCTTGGCTCATGACCAAGGACACATCGGCCCGCGCCGACTCCGCCATCGATGAGGTGGCCAACGAATACTTTGAGCAGGTTCTGCAACTCTTCCCGGAGGTCGGAACCGAAATGGGACTGCCGGGCTATGAAAGCCGCTACGGGGACTACTCCCCGGCCGGCACGCAGAAATACGCGGAGCTGACCTCCGCCACCCTGGAGAAGCTGGACGCACTCACCGCCCAGGACGCCATCGATGAAGTCACCCTCGACGCGATGCGCGAACGGCTCGGCCTGGAGCTGGAGATCATCGCCACCGGACGCACCGAGCTGAACAACATCGCCAGCCAGGCGCAGGAGATCCGCGCGATCTTCGATTTGATGCCACAGGACAGCTCCCAGGACTACCGCTTCATTGCCGAGCGCCTGTCCAACGTCCCGGCCGCCATGGACGGCTACACCGCCTCGCTGCGCGACTCGGCCGCCAAGGGCCAGATCGCCGCCCGCCGGCAGGTGAAGATCGTGATCGAGCAGGCGACCGACTACGCCAAGGACGGCGGGTTCTTCGACGAGCTGGCCTCCGCCGGGGCCGCAGTGGACGCGTCCCTGGCCCAGGCGCTTGGCAACGGCGCGAAGCAGGCAAAGGATGCCTACCGGTCACTGGCCGAGGTGCTGGGCGAGGAGCTGCTGCCCATGGCGCCTGAAAAGGATGCAGTGGGCCGCGAACACTACGCCCTGGCTTCACGCTACTTCCTGGGCGCGGAGGTGGACCTGGAGGAAACCTACGCCTGGGGCGTTGAGGAACTGGCCCGCATCATCGCCGAGCAGGAACGCGTCGCCGCGCAGATCAAGCCCGGGGCCACGATCGAGGAGGCCAAGCAGATCCTGAACCAGGATGCTGCGCGCAAGCTCAAGGGCACCGAGGCGCTGCGCACCTGGATGCAGCAGAAGGCCGACGCGGCGCTGGCCGACCTGGCCGGCACCCACTTTGACATCCCCTCCCCCATGGACCGCATCGAATGCATGATCGCCCCCACCGAGGATGGCGGCATCTACTACACCGGGCCCTCCGATGACTTCTCCCGTCCCGGACGCATGTGGTGGTCAATCCCGCCGGGTGAGGAGGAGTTCTCCACCTGGTCGGAGCTGACCACCGTCTACCACGAGGGGGTACCGGGCCACCACCTGCAGATCGGCACCGCGCAACTGCAGGCGGACACGCTGAACAAGTGGCGCCGCAACCTGTGCTGGGTTTCGGGCCACGGCGAGGGGTGGGCCCTGTACTCGGAGCGGCTGATGCAGCAGCTGGGGTACCTGGATGACCCGGGCGACCACATGGGCATGCTGGACGCGCAGCGGATGCGCGCGGCCCGCGTGGTCTTCGACATCGGCGTGCACCTGGAGCTGGAGGTCCCCCAAGCCTGGGGCGAAGGCACCTGGACGGCGCAGAAGGGCTACGAATTCCTCAAGGCCAACTTTGACGAGTCCCCCGGGCAGCTGGACTTCGAGTTCACCCGCTACCTGGGATGGCCGGGACAGGCACCCAGCTACAAGGTGGGCCAGCGGCTGTGGGAGCAGATCCGCGATGAGCTCTCGGCACGCGAAGGCGAGGACTTCGACGTGAAGGCCTTCCACACCCGGGCCCTGAAGCTTGGGTCGGTGGGCCTGGACACGCTCAAGCGCGCCCTGCTGGACTAGCCAGCGTCCGCCCGTGGCGAAGACCCGCACCCGTCCTCGGTGCGGGTCTTGCCGTGCCCCACCGGCATGCCGCAATCCGGTCAACGCCTTCGGTCGCTGCCGCCCTACCGACGCCGCAGCTACGGCGAGCGCTTCGCAGCGCGTGAACGGCCCAGCCAGGGAAAGCCGTGGGGCTCGTCGGCGGCGCGGCGGACAGCCTCGCGATGATCATGGTGTCGTGGCTGGAGCGGAAGGTTCTGCGGGTGCACCGGGATTGCGGCGCTCACCGGCACCGGGTCGGTGCTGATCCACTGGCATTCGGTGATCACCCCGAGCTGCGGATCCAGGTAACTGGGCATCCGGCTAAAGCCCTGGGCCGGGAGCACGTACACGACCCCGGCGTCCATTGGCGGCTGCCCGTTCTCCGGGAGCGCAAAGGAGAGGAAGATCCGGCGCTCGGCCTCCCGTCCGGGTGTGCTGTCCGGATAAAAGCAGGCGTTGAGAAAACCCGGGGTGTTGGCCGAGCGCACCGCGTAGGCGATGGCCCAGGTGGGGTCCTCGGTGGCGAACACCGCGGTGGTTTTGGAAAACGTGTCGGGGCTGTGGTCAATGGGTGTCCTGGGAGTCAGCTGATGCAGGCCCGGTGTCCTGGAGCCGTGCAGCAAGAAATCCCCGGATCGCACATACGCGGCGAGCCGGGACCAGACCCGATCCCCGTCGGTGGGAGCGGGCACATGCCAGGAACCGGTCTGCCCCGCAGCGGCGGGCTTGGAATCGCTCACCGCGGCGCTTAGCCCGCGTAGCTGCTCAGCTGGATCAGATTGCCGCAGGTGTCATCGAAGACGGCGGTGGTCACCGGCCCCATGTCGGTGGGTTCCTGGGTGAATTCCACGCCCAACCCCCGCAGCCGCCGGTATTCGGCCTGCACGTCCTGGACGGCGAATGAGGTGAAGGGTATTCCGTCGGCCACCAGGGCCTGCTTGAAGGGCAGCACCGCCGGGTGGCTGGAGGGTTCAAGCAGCAGCTCCGGTCCATCCAGCTCCCCGGGTGCGGTCAGCGTGATCCAGCTGTCGGTGCCCATCGGGATGTCGTGCTTGATCTTGAAGCCCAGGACGCGGGTGTAAAAATCGCGGGCCCTGCTTTGGTCATCAACAAAGACGCTGGTGATGTAGATCTTCACGGTTCTGCCCCTTTCCTCAACCTGTTTTCCCCATCGTAGTTTGGCCTGGCCCTCCTTCCCACTCCCCTGATCGTTCACTAGGGTTGCTGGAGCAGGGCGCGCCGGAAGCAGAAGCGCCGCTCACCGGTTCGAGAGCCAATTCAACGGAAAGGAGTTCGCATGCCAGTCCTTGACTTGACGCACCCGATCAGCAGCGGCATGCAGGTCTACCCGCAGGACCCCCAGGTCCTACTGCAGCCGGCGCTGCAGCAGGCGACTGACGGTGTGGCCGTCACCGCGGTTCACTGCGGTTCGCACACCGGAACCCACCTGGATGCGCCAAGCCACGTAATCGCCGCGGGGCGCAGCACCTCGCAGATCGACCTGGATGAGCTGTGCGCGCAAGCGGTGGTGATCCAGGTGGGCCAGGCCCGGCCGCGGGAGGTTCTTGGCCGGGAGCGCCTCGGCGGGCAGATTCCCGAATCGGTTCCATCGATCGTGGTGATCGCCACGGGGTGGGACCGGCACTACGGCACCGACTCCTACCTGGAGCATCCGGTGCTGGAGCCGGCGCTTGTGCAATTGCTGATCGAGCGCGGGATGCGGGTGCTGGCCGTGGACACGCTGAACCCGGACCACACCCGGCAGGAAGAACACGCCACCGGGTTTCCGGTGCACGAGCTGGTGCTGGGCAGCGACCGGCTGATCGTGGAGAACCTGCGCGGCGCCACCGGGCTGCCCGATTCCTGCCGCATCGGATTCTTTCCCCTGAACCTGGAATCCTGCGACGGGGCCCCGGTACGGGCCGCGGCCTGGGTCGAGTAGCACGCGTCCCCGCACGGATTGGCTGGCGCAGGTCCGTCTGGCAACGTACTGGGCGAGTATGACGAACCATTGCGTGGTTAACGCTTTATTCCGTGCCTTTCGGTGAAGCGCGGCACAGGCGGGCGTGACACAATCAGCAAAAATTCGGCTTTCGTAATAATAAGAAATATGGGTTCTCTGCTGGTACGTTACGCCCCCTACGGTGGTGGATCATGGCTACTTCACTGAACACCAAAAGACTTCCCGGCTGGGTGACCGGCTTCGGGCCGCAGATCATCGCGGCCCTGATCCTCGGGCTCATCCTCGGCCTGGTTGCCAAATACACCGGCAGCACCGCCGAAGAGCCCACCGCATTGGGCCAGGCCCTGCAGATCGTCGGCTCCAGCTACGTCTCCCTGCTGCGTGCCGCAGTGGTGCCGCTGATCTTCTTCGCCGTGGTCGCCTCGATCGCGAATCTCGCCAAGGTCACCAATGCCGCCCGTCTGGCCTGGCAGACCCTGCTGTGGTTCGGGATCACCGCACTGATCTCGGTGCTGATCGGCATCACCCTGGGGCTGGTGTTCCAGCCCGGCGCCAATACCGGCCAGGACATGCCGGAGAACTACGACGGCAAGACCGGCAGCTGGCTGGGCTTCCTCACCGGGCTGATCCCGGCCAACTTCCTGGGGCTGGGAGCCAACACCAGCATTGAGGACGGGGCGGCCAGCACCTCGCTGAGCTTCAACGTGCTGCAGATCCTGGTGATCGCCATCGCCGTGGGCGTGGCCGCACTGAAGGTGGGCGAGGCCGCCAAGCCGTTCCTGGACTTCTCCGCCTCCTTCCTGGCCATCATCCAAAAGGTGTTGTGGTGGATCATCCGCATCGCCCCGATCGGCACCATTGGCCTGATCGGCAACGCCGTGGCCGTCTACGGCTGGGACACCATTGGTGCGCTGGGCAAGTTCACCCTGGCGATCTACGTGGGCCTGGCGCTGGTGCTGTTCGCGCTCTACCCGGTACTGGTGCGCCTGCACGGGCTGGGCATCAAGCAGTACTTCTCCGGGGTGTGGCCAGCGGTGCAGCTGGGCTTTGTTTCCCGCTCCTCGATCGGCACCCTGCCGCTGACCCAGCGGGTGACCGAACGCAACCTGGGTGTGCCCTCCGGCTACGCCTCCTTCGCGGTGCCGCTGGGCGCGACCACCAAGATGGATGGCTGCGCGGCCATCTACCCGGCGGTTTCGGCGATCTTCGTCGCCCAGTTCTTCCACATTGACCTGGGGCTGACCGACTACCTGCTGATCGCCCTGGTCTCGGTGCTCGGTTCGGCCGCGACCGCCGGCACCACCGGCGCGATCGTGATGCTGACCCTGACCCTGTCCACCCTGGGCCTGCCGCTGGCCGGCGTGGGCCTGCTGATGGCCGTGGACCCGATCATCGACATGGGCCGCACCGCGGTGAACGTGGCCGGCCAGGCGCTGGTGCCCACGATCGTGGCCAAGCGCGAGGGCATCTTGGATAAGGACCTGTACGACGCGCCGCGGGCGGGTAATCCGTTCGCCGATGAGCACGCCGCCACCTCCCAGCCGGAGCCGCAGGCGCAGCCGGTGCACTAACCGGGCTCATCCCGGGCCGGTCCGGCTACGGGCCAGTCATTAGAGAGCGGGGCCGAATCCATCAGGGATTCGGCCCCGCTTTCGTATTGACGGACCCTGCAACACCGGACCGGTTCCGACTGTGACCGAACACATGAAAAAGGGTTTGCACCGAGTGCAAAATTGCACGTAGTGTAAAACTCGTGACAACTGACTCCAGCGGCACCCGCCGCGAAATGAACAAGCAGGCAACCCGGCAGGCCATTGTAGACGCCGCGTTGACGCTGCTGCGCAACCAGGGCCGCGAGGCCATGACCGCCACCGCCATCGCCGAGGCCGCCGGCATCTCCCGGCGCACCCTGTTCAACTACTTCCCCACTGTGGACGCCGTGCTGGCCGAACCGCTGCAGCGGCTGCTGGACCGCGTGGTGGAGGTGCTGGCCGAATCCACCCAGGAACTGCCGCTGATCACCGCCGCCATCCGGGCCCTGCAGGGCGCCGGGGTGCCGCAGCTGCTGGAACCGGTGGCCTACCTGGGGATCTACGCCGAGGACTGCTCACACCAGCCCGGCGGCAGCCACCCGAACCAGTGGCAGAACTCCTCGCGGGACATCATCACCACCATTGAGCGCAAGTACCCGGAGGCCGACCCGTTCGAGGTGCGGATCTTCTCCCACGTCGTGCTGGGGGCCGGACAGGCCGCCTTCGAGGAATGGACCCGCCAGCTGGCGTTCACCACCGGTCCCGAGGCCAACGCCCCCCTGGACATTTCCCCGCAGCAGATCCAGGAACTGCATTCTCTGCTCACCCACGCCCTGGAGCAGCTGCGTGACGGCTTCCCGGCGCTTTTGACCACCTCCGATTCCACGGACAAGGACCTTTAACCCCCATGGCTTCCTTCCTTTACCGCCTGGCCTCCTGGGCCCACCGGCACCGTTTCCGGATGATCTCCATCTGGTTGGCCGTCTTCATCGCCATCGGCACCAGCGCTACCTTGTTCATGGGCCAGCTGTCCAACACCTTCTCCCTGCCGGGCACCGAAACCCAGCGCACCCTGGACCGGATGGAACGTGAACTTCCGGACCTGGCTGGCGGCTCCGGGGCGATTGTCTTCCGCGAATCCAGCAACCGTCCACTCAACGAGCAGCAGTCCCAGGCCATTGAGTCGGCGCTGGATCAGCTGGAGCACCACCGTGAGGTTGTGAACGTGGCCCGCCCGTTCGAGCTGCAGGAACAGCTCGATGAGGCCGAGCCGGAACTGGCCAAGGCGCAAAAGAAGCTGGACGACGGGCAGAAGGAGCTCGAGGACGGCAAACAGCAGATCGCCGACGGCAAGCAGCAGTTGGAGGACGCGCGCGAGGAGCTGACCGAGGGCTGGGCCCAGCTGTTCGACGGGCAGAAGGAAATCAAGCAGGGCGAACCGCAGATCAACGCCGCCGAGGCGAAGCTCGCCCAGGGCTGGGCCGAGCTACGCTCGGGGGAAGCCGAACTGCGCAAGGGGCAGGCCCAGTTTGATGCTGGCGAACGCCAGTGGAAGGCCGGGATGGCCGAGTACCAGTCCGGGTACGCACAGTACGCGGCCGGGCAAAAGCAGTTTGCCGCCGGGGAACAGAAGCTCGATGCGTCGGCCAAGGAATTGGCCGCCGGGGAAAAGCAGTACCGGGCGAACCTGAACAAGATCCTGGACGGCAAGTCCCGCGCCGAACGGGAAAAGGAACTTGCCGCCGGCAAGAAGCAGGCCCAGCAGGGGCTGCAGCAGGCCGAGGATGGGATCAAGACGCTTGATGCGGGGTTAAGCCAAGCCGAGGCAAAGTTGAAGAAACTCAATAGCCAACTGGCCGAAGCCGAGAAGAACGGTGCTACCGAGGAACTCGACAAACTGAAGGAAGGCATCGCCACCACCCAGGCGAGCATCGAAGAGCTGAAAAAACAACGCTCGGCAGCTGCATCCGGGCAAGAGAAATCCCAGGCTTCCCTGAAGCAGATCGCCCAGGCCCAGGCCGGGCTGAAGCAGCTTGACCAGGCCCGCGCCCAGTTGGATTCGGGCAAGCAGCAGCTGAACGCCGGACGCCAGCAGCTGGAATCCAAGCGCGGCGAGCTGGAGGCGGCCGGCCCCAAGCTGGCCCAGGCCAAGAAGCAGCTGGACGCCGGCAAGAGGGAACTGGATGCCAACCGCGCCAAGCTGGCCGCCGGATGGCAGGAAATCAATGCCGGGCGGGCGGAGCTGAACGCCGGGCAGGCCGAGTTCGACAAGCAGAAGGCCAAGTTCGAGGCCGGCAAGGCCGAACTGGCCGCCGCCGAGAAGCAGCTGAAGGACGGCGAAGCCACCGTCAAGCAGAAGACCAGGGAGCTGGAGGAGGCCGAGGCGAAGCTGCCGCAGGCCGAGCGTGAACTGGAGCGTGGACGGGCCGAACTGGACTTCGCCGCCCGCCAGGTGGGCGCCTCCTCGGACATGCGCTTCATCTCCGAGGACGGTTCCACCGCCGTGGCCCAGGTGTCCTTCCGCGGGCAGACCGATGCGCTGACCCCGGCCGACCGTGAGGCGATCACCGCGATCGCCACCGGACCGCAGGCCGCCGGCGTGGAGGTGCTGTTCTCCAAGGAAATCCTGCAGGACATCTCCGAGGTGTTCGGGGCCGCCGAGGTGGTGGGCCTGGTGGTGGCCGCGATCGTGCTGATCGTGATGCTAGGTACGCTGATCGCCGCCGGGCTGCCGCTGCTGTTGGCGCTGCTGGGCGTCGGCGCCGGTGTGGGCACCACCCTGGCGTTCTCCTCATTGGTGGACATGGCCTCCATTACCCCGGCCCTGGCGCTGATGCTGGGCCTGGCGGTGGGGATCGACTACGCGCTGTTCATCATCCACCGGCACCGCACCCAGGTGCTGGGCGGCATGCAGGTCGGTGAGTCGATCGCCCGGGCGGTGGGCACCAGCGGCAACGCGGTGGTCTTCGCCGGGCTGACCGTGATCATTGCCCTGGCCGCGTTGACCGTGCCGGGCCTGCCTTTCCTGAGCGTGCTGGGCCTGTCGGCCGCGTTCACCGTGTTGATGGCGGTGCTGCTGGCAATCACCCTGCTGCCGGCGCTGCTGTCCCTGGTGGGCGACAAGATCGTCTCGAAGCGGGCCCGTGAACGGGCCGCCGCCGGGGTGGTTTCCGAGCCGAAGTCAGCGCGCTGGGTACAGCTGCTGACCAAGGCCGCGATCCCGGTGAGCCTGGCGGTGGTTGCGGTGCTGGGCACCATCGCCCTGCCGGCCACCCAGATGCGCACCGCCCTGCCCGATGGCTCGGCCGAGGCCGCCAATTCGATGGCGTTCCAGGCCTACCAGCAGACCAGTGACAAGTTCGGCGCCGGGTACAACGGGCCGCTGCTGGTGCTGGCCGACCTGCCCGGGGACCTGAACCAGCGCCAGGCCGATTCGCTGGCCCTGGATGTGGCCGATCAGCTGCGCACCCATGATGCGGTGATCGCCGCGATCCCGGCCACCATGACCGATGACCGCTCGCTGGTGGCGATCCAGGTGATTCCGGCCGACGGGCCGGCCTCGGAAGCCACCGAGAACCTGGTGCACGAACTGCGTGATGACGCCGAGCGGATCCAGTCCGCCACCGGCATCACCGACATGGCCGTGACCGGTCAGGTGGCCGCGCAGATCGACGTTTCCGAGGTGGTCACCAACGCGCTGGCCCCGTACCTGAGCATCGTGGTGGGCCTGTCGCTGATCCTGCTGCTGCTGGTCTTCCGTTCCCTGGTGGTGCCGCTGCTGGCCACCGGCGGCTTCCTGCTCTCGCTGGCCGCCGCGTTCGGCGCCAGCACCGCGGTCTACCAGTTCGGCTGGCTCTCGGGCGTGTTCGGGGTCAACGTCCCGGGACCGCTGCTCAGCTTCCTGCCGATCCTGCTCACCGGCATCCTGTTCGGCCTGGCCATGGACTACCAGGTGTTCCTGGTCTCTGCGATGCGTGAACGGTTCGTGCACGGCGAATCGGCCCGTGACGCGGTGCGTTCGGGCTTCTCCATGACCGCCCCGGTGGTCACCGCCGCGGCGCTGATCATGATCTCGGTGTTCGCCGGGTTCATCTTCTCCCACCTGGCGATGATTCGCCCGCTGGGCTTCGCGCTGGCCTTCGGCGTGCTGTTCGACGCGTTCGTGGTGCGCATGACCCTGATCCCGGCCGTGATGCACCTGCTGGGCGACAA
>NZ_JAVGCZ010000034.1:0-28650 GCF_052928425.1 Glutamicibacter sp. BSL13 | reverse complement strand
CCGGCCCCGGTCAACCCGCCAAGCACGATCAGCGTGGCCCGGTTCATCCGGTCGGCCAGGGACCCGCCCCACAGGGTCAGCCCCACCCGGACGGCCATGCCCAAGGCGGCCAGCAGTCCGGCCTGGGCGGGGGAGCCGGTCACGGCCAGCAGCAGCAGCGGGATCACGAACTGGTACACCGATCCGGCCAGCAGGGCGGAGGTGTCCGCCGCCCACCAGTGGCGGTAGGGGCCCTGGCGGCGCAGCGGCGGCAGGGCCGGCGCGGCGTTCTCCGGCACCCGCACGGTCCCGGGCCGCGCGCCGGGGTCCGGGGAAGGGGGCAGTGGCTCACCGGCGGTGGTGCCGGCGGCCGGGGCTGGGGTCGAGGTCATGACACCACCATAGGCTCGCAAATAATATTGCGCAATAGAATTTGCGCAATATTATTTGGGGGATTGCTATGCTGTTGCCATGAGCGAGGCCCCACGCAACGTCACCCTGACCACCCCGATGCTCAAGGCCATGGCCAACCCGCTGCGCCGGCAGATCTTCGACACGCTGGCCGCCATGGAATCGGCCCGCGCCGCCGACCTGGCCGAGGCGCTGGGGGTGGCCGCCAACAAGATCAGCTTCCACCTGCGCGAACTGGCCAAGGCCGGGATGATCGCCGAGGCCCCGGAGCTGGCCCGCGACAAGCGCGACCGGGTCTGGCGCCCGGCGGGGGACGCCTACACCACCGGCGAACCCGCTGAGCACGCGGGCACCGGATCCACCAGCGCCATGAACGCCTACCTCGGCCAGATCGCCCACGACGAGCAGCGCCGCCTGGCCGCCGCCCTGGCCCACGCCCAGCAGCACTACGCCTCCGACGGTGACATCGAGGCCAAGGCGCTGCTGAGCACCAGCAACCTGATGCTCACCCGCGACGAGGCCGATGAGCTGGTGCGCCGCATCGAGGCGCTGATCCCGGCCTTCCGCCAGGATCTGAAGGCCGGCAGGATCCCCAGCGCCCAACCCGAGCCGGCGCGCGAACTGTGGCACTTCTCCGCCCTGCTCTCGGCCGATGAACTGTTGAACAAGTCACATCAAGGCCCCGATTCGCCACAAACCCCGAAGTGAGCAGGACGCCGCCGGCCGGCTGAACTAAACTGGGTCGTGGCTGGCTGTGGCCAAGGTATGCCGCAAGCTATGAAGCCATTTTCGTTACGAAAGGTAGAACCCGATCTCATGAGCGAGCAGCTGACTCTCACCATCGACGGCGAGCAGGTACAGGTGGACGCGGGGACGACCGGTGCCCAGTACTACGCCGACCAAAAAGACGTGGTGGTCATGCACGTCGACGGCGAACTGCGCGACCTGTCCCGCGAACTGCACGAAGGCGCCACCGTCACCCGCGTGACCATCGCCGATCCCGAAGGCCTGGAGGTGCTGCGCCACTCCACCGCCCACGTGATGGCCCAGGCCGTGCAGCAGCTGCGCCCCGACGCCAAGCTGGGCATCGGGCCCTACATCACCGACGGGTTCTACTTCGACTTCGACGTGGAGGAGCCCTTCACCCCCGAGGACCTGAAGCAGCTGGAAAAGATGATGCTCAAGATCGTCAACCAGAACCAGCGCTTCGAACGCCGCGTGGTCACCCCCGCGGAGGCCAAGGCCGAAATGGCCGACGAGCCCTACAAGTGCGAGCTGCTGGCCAAGGCCGACGCCGATGACACCACCGGCGAAGGGGTCTCGGTGGAGGTCGGCGCCGGGGAAACCACCATCTACGACAACGTGGACCGCAAGAGCGGGGAAACGCTCTGGAAGGACCTGTGCCGCGGCCCGCACCTGCCGAACACCAAGCTGATCAAGAACGCGTTCGCGCTGACCCGCTCGGCCGCCGCCTACTGGCTGGGCAGCGAGAAGAACAAGCAGCTGCAGCGCATCTACGGCACCGCCTGGCCCACCAAGGAGGACCTGAAGGCCTACCAGGAGCGCCTGGCCGAGGCCGAGCGCCGCGACCACCGCAAGCTGGGCGCCGAACTGGACCTGTTCTCCTTCCCCGATGAGCTGGGCTCGGGCCTGCCGGTCTTCCACCCCAAGGGCGGGATCATCAAGCGCGAGATGGAAGACTACGTGCGCGACCGCCACATCGAAGAGGGCTTCCAGTACGTGGGCACCCCGCACATCTCCAAGGACGGGCTGTTCCACACCTCCGGGCACCTGCCGTACTACGCCGACACCATGTTCCCGCCGCTGCAGATCGACGAGGAGCGCGACGAGGACGGCAACATCACCCGCCAGGGCCAGGAGTACCGCCTGAAGGCGATGAACTGCCCGATGCACAACCTGATCTTCCGCTCCCGCGGACGCAGCTACCGCGAACTGCCGCTGCGTTTGTTCGAGTTCGGGCACGTCTACCGCTACGAGAAGTCCGGCGTGGTGCACGGGCTGACCCGCGTGCGCGGCTTCGCGCAGGACGACTCACACTCCTACGTCACCAAGGAGCAGGCCCCGGCCGAGGTCGAGCACCTGCTGAACTTCATGCTCTCGCTGCTGCGCGATTTCGGGATGGATGACTTCTACCTGGAGCTGTCCACCCGCGATGACAGCGACAAGTTCATCGGCTCCGACGAGCAGTGGGCCGAGGCGACCGCCGTGCTGGAGAAGGTCGCCACCGCCACCGGCGTCGAGCTGGTCCCGGACCCGGGCGGCGCGGCCTACTACGGGCCGAAGATCTCGGTCCAGGCCAAGGACGCCATCGGACGCACCTGGCAGATGGGCACCGTGCAGTACGACTTCAACCAGCCGGCCCGCTTCGGGCTGGAGTACCAGGCCGCCGACGGCTCGCGCCAGGAACCGGTGATGATCCACGCCGCGAAGTTCGGCTCCATCGAACGCTTCCTGGGCGTGCTCACCGAGCACTACGCCGGCGCCTTCCCGGCCTGGCTGGCGCCGGTGCAGGTGCGCGCGATCCCGGTCGCCGAGGCGTTCAACGACTACCTCGGCGAGGTCGTGGCCAAGCTGAAGTCCCATGGCGTGCGCGTGGAACTGGACGACTCCTCGGACCGCTTCCCGAAGAAGATCCGCAACGCGTCCAAGGAAAAGATCCCGTTCGTGCTCATCGCCGGCGGCGAGGACGCCGAGGCCGGGGCGGTCTCCTTCCGCTTCCGCGACGGCAGCCAGGACAACGGGGTGTCCGTCGACGAGGCGGTCTCCCGCATCGTCAACGCCATCGCCAACCGCGAGAACAACAACTAGCACGCCGTTTCAACACGCACGCAACCCGTGCGGGCCACGTTGCCCGGGCGCTGGCAGGCCACCGTGCCTGCCGCCCGGGCAGCGCTGCCGGCCGGGTGAGGGAAGGGATCCCACGGGATGCAGTATCCGGACGATGAAAAGGTCACCGACGATTTCGAGCTGGCCGGGGTGCCGGATTCGTTCCAGCGGCTGTGGACCCCCTACCGGATGGCCTACGTCAAGGGCGGGCAGCACCAGTTCCAGGACAAGGATGACTGCCCGTTCTGCGCCGCCCCGACCCGCAGCGACGAGCAGTCCCTGATCGTGCACCGCGGCCAGAGCTGCTTCGTGCTGCTGAACCTCTACCCGTACAACCCCGGGCACCTGCTGATCTGCCCGTACCGCCACGTGCCGAACTACGATGACATCACCGCCGAGGAGACCGCGGAAATGGGCGCCCTGGCCCAGCATTCGATGCGGGTGCTGCGCCAGGTCTCCAACGCCAAGGGCTTCAACCTGGGTATGAACCAGGGCCTGGCCGGGGGAGCGGGCATCAGCGCGCACCTGCACCAGCACGTGGTGCCGCGCTGGGGCGGGGACGGGAACTTCTTCCCGATCATCGCCAACTCCAAGGCCATCTCCGCCACCCTGGGCGAGGTGCGCAGCGAGGTCGCCAACGCCTGGAACCAGGTCTAGGCACAGCGCGCCGCGCAGACGGCCTCACACGCGAAGGCGTACCCGCGGGCCCGGAGCCACCAACCACCAGTTGGCGGTTCCGGGCCCGCGGTGTTCCCGGCGCACGATCGACGCCCCGCGGAACCTGCGAAGGGGATCTGGACTTGCTTCTGCGCCCTTTTCCGGGCCAGGCGGCAAAGCGAATCTGACCTGCGTTTTTTCGCGAGTGAATTGTTACGTCACCTAGGCGAATCGGGAGATAAATCTACGGGTTGCCGAATGTGACGCAACACCGGAGGGAAATGTTACGCGTCATCCTACGATTACTGGCGTAGCTCAGAAGTGCGTTCAGTGTTGGAAAGGAAAACGCCAGAATGTCTAACCCAGATCAGACCCCGTCGGCCCAGACCGGTTCGGACCGCGTGAAGCGCGGCATGGCCGAAATGCTCAAGGGCGGGGTCATCATGGATGTGGTCACCCCCGAGCAGGCGCGCATTGCCGAGGACGCAGGCGCCGTGGCCGTCATGGCACTGGAACGCGTTCCGGCCGACATCCGCGCGCAGGGCGGGGTCTCGCGCATGAGCGACCCGGACATGATCGACGGGATCATCGAAACCGTTTCGATCCCGGTGATGGCCAAGGCCCGCATCGGCCACTTCGTCGAGGCGCAGATCCTGCAGTCCCTGGGCGTTGACTACATCGACGAGTCCGAGGTGCTGTCCCCGGCCGACTACGAGAACCACATCGACAAGTGGCCCTTCACCGTGCCGTTCGTCTGCGGCGCCACCAACCTGGGGGAGGCGCTGCGCCGGATCAACGAGGGCGCTGCCATGATCCGCTCCAAGGGTGAGGCCGGCACCGGCGATGTCTCCAACGCCACCGGGCACATGCGCAAGATCCGCACCGAGATCGCCAAGCTGCGCGCGCTGCCGGAGGACGAGCTGTACGTGGCCGCCAAGGAGCTGCAGGCCCCCTACGACCTGGTCAAGGAGGTGGCCACCACCGGCAAGCTGCCGGTCGTGCTGTTCACCGCCGGCGGCATCGCCACCCCGGCCGACGCCGCGATGATGATGCAGCTGGGCGCGGACGGCGTGTTCGTCGGCTCGGGCATCTTCAAGTCCGGCAACCCGGCCCAGCGTGCCGAGGCCATCGTGAAGGCCACCACCTTCTACGACAACCCGGATGAACTGGCCAAGATCTCCCGCGGCCTGGGTGAGGCCATGGTCGGCATCAACGTTGCCGACGTGCCGGTACCGCATCGCCTCTCCGAGCGCGGCTGGTAAGCACTGAAAAACGACGCCACGGAGCCCACGCTGCCGAAACCGGAAAGCATGGGCTCCGTGGCGTATTTTGACCCAGGTACTTATTTGATAATTAAAAGGGCTGAGGTAATGTGCTCATCGCTCCTCACCTCGGTGGCGCCATTCGACGCGTCTGGAATGAAAACGACCGGAAGTCTTTCCTTTTGACGGGAGATCCGGAATCGCCTGTACAACATCTTTAGCGGGGAGAAGACGGTGCAGGGCACTATGGTCCATTTCGTAAAAGTTGTTGGAATTACTGCGAGCTTTATCCTTCTATGAGCATGTTTTGTCGGTCGCCAGTAGTGGCAAAATGCAAGCGGCGCGTCGCTATCGTTACGGCAGGGTAAGAGCTGTGACCGCTACGGGCCATGTCCTTCGCGTCTGGCCTTCGGAGTCATTGAACTGAAGGGCAGTTCGTTTCTAGTAGCCACCTGATAATCCTCGTGAGCGGAAGTGATGGGGTAGCGTGGTTCGGGATGAAGAAGAATCAAACCTGGACATTAGTAATGGGTATCGCGCTCGTACTTTCCATGGTCCTTGCGTGGAACGAGCGTATACCTGATCCGTGGGGTCTATATATGGTCTTATTGTCAATGCTCGGACTGATGATCGCCATTGTTTTTTCGAGCTGGCAATTTTCGGTAACGGGGCGAAAGCGCAACAAGGACAGCTAACCTCTTACCCATCACGCCTCGACACCGCCTACATGGCAACGGTTCACGGTGCCTATTCCCCGAAGAAGTCCATGATGAGTTTGATGGTCGCGTTGGGCGCCTCGTCCACCACGTAGTGACCGGCGTTTGGAACAGCCGCCACACGTACGTCCCGACCAAGCGTGCTTGGATCCGCGAAGAGCTTGTCGACGACGTGCGGCGGGAAGCCGACATCTTTGGTGCCGAACACAAAGAGCGTTGGCATGGCAAAGCGCTGCTGGCGGTATGCCCCGCGGGTAATCCGCGCTAGCTCGGGCAACACGATTCTCTGGCACAGGGGAGTGCTGCCCCGCGAGAATTCTGAATCACGCAGCAGCGATACATAGAATTCAACGACTTCCGGCGCCAAGGGCTGAGCAGCAAAATGCGAGAACAGCCATCGCGGCAAGTAGTTTCCACGCAGCAGGGCTGGCCCCAGGCCCGGTATCGCCAGGACTTCCTGGTGCCACAGATGCCGCATGCCTGGCAGCAGGTCGGCGGTGAACCGCATTTGCGGCGGCGGAACGGAGAAGAGAATCTGGGCGCGGAAGCGTTCGGGGTGATCCAGTGTCAGATGATACGCGCTGATGGCCCCCAGGTCGTGGCTGACCAGCCTGACTTGGTCCAGTCCCAGCCGATCCAGCAGGAACAGGATGTCCTCGGCGCGCCGGGTGCGGTTCATTGACTTGGTGGGCAGCTCACTCCAGCCTTCTCCCCGCAGATCCGGGGCAATTGCCTGGTAGCCGTTCGCGGCCAGCGCCGGCATCACCTCGCGCCATTCCCACCAGGACTGTCCGAACCCGGAGAGCAGCAGTACCGGCTGTCCGTGGCCAGCACTCACGATATGCATCCGGCCGTCGGGCAGGTCCACGTACTGGTGCTCCACCCCGGAAACTTCCGGCAGGGCCGGTCTGGATGTCATTGTCAGGGCCATGATGCGCCTCCCTTGGCGGCAAGCGATGTAGTAGGCCAAGTGTACGCCGCGAGCCACTACGAAAGTAGTAGAATCCGCTCAAGATCTCCCAATTTAATGCCTCCAGGCGCGCGCGGCTGGCTCCTTCGGTCCCGTTGGCCGTCAACGCTCTGCCTGTCTACGCTGAGAACATGTCATCGATCATTTACGACCTGGCCATGAGCCTGAACGGGTATATCGCCGACCGTCATCATTCCCTGCAGTGGCTCTTTGAGGTGCCTGGCGCCCAGGAGCCGGACCCCTCACTGTTCCCCTCGGATGCGGCAGTCCACGTCGAGGGATCAAGCACCTACCTGTGGATGCTGGAGCAGGAGGAACTGCTGGAGAACCCCGAACGCTGGCAACAGCTCTACGGGCAGAAGCCGACCTTCGTCTTCACCAGCCGTCGGCTGCCAATTCCCGAGGGCGCCGATGTGCGGCTGGTCAATGGCCCGGTGCAGGAGCACCTGGAGCAGATCCGGGCCGCCGCGAACGGCGGGGACATCTGGGTGCTTGGCGGCGGGGAGCTGGCCGGACAATTTTTCGATGCCGGCGCCCTGGACCGGATCGCGTTGACCATTGCCCCGGCAGCCCTGGCCGCAGGCGCCCCGGTGCTGCCCAGAAACATCAAGGCCGGCCGGTTGCGCCTCATGGAGGCGAAACCGGCCGGCCCATTCGCGCGGCTCGTCTACGAGGTCCGTTCCGCTTAGCGGCTCTCGGCCTGCCGCGGGGCACCAGGCACCGCGGCAGGCCATCCAGGCTGGTTACCAGCTGCGCATGATCAGGTGGCGACCGCGGCCCAGCAACCGCAACCCGTTGTGGGTGAAGAACTCGGCGCTGCGCGGGGTCGCGGCGGCCAGCAGCTCCACCGGTTCGGTGTCGTCCATCGGGTTCAGCGGATTGATCATCGACCGGGAGAGCCCGTGCAGCAGCGCGGTGCCCACCCCCTGGCGCTGGTGGCTGGGCGCCACCGCCAGCGAATGCACCATCAGCTGGCCCTCCAGGCCCTGCTGGACGAAACCGCGGCCAACGATCTCATTCTCCTCGGTGCGCGCAACCGCGTGTTCGATGCGGCGCAACGCCGGGTGCCCGGAGCTCAGCCCGGTTTCCAGGTTCCGCCACAGGCTGGTTACCTCCAGTTCCTTGGCGTCGGCGCCGCTGGCCTCGGGTACGTTCGGACCCAGACGGATCTTGCCCTTCCACTGTTCGTGGGGGATTGCCAGGTAGCCGGCGTGCCAGGAGACCTGCGCGTTGTCGGTGAACCCGGCGTCGAGCAGGTTCTCGGACGGGGCCCCGGAATTCAGCCAGGCCTCCACGCGGCGGGCACCAAGCCGGCGCCCCTCGGCCAATCCCGGACGCAGGCCCGCCGGTTCAGGATGTTCGGGGAAGAGCAGCAGCAGGCGCTTGCGCACCGGCTGCCACACCCATGAACAGCCATGGGTGGTAAAGATCTTTCCCCCGGTGGCAACGGCCAACGCCTGGTGCCAGTGGGTCAGAGCGTCCTGGGCGGAAGCAATTGTCGTCATATTTATGCGTTCACCAAGCCTCGACGGCGCAGCAGCGGCTCAACCCGCGCGGCGCGGCCACGGAAGTTTTCGTAGGATTCAAGCGGTTCGCGCGTGTTTCCCCGGCTGAGCAGCTCGGCGCGGAACCTCTCTCCATTTTCGCGCATGAGCCCGCCATTTTCGGTGAACCACTCCACGGTGTCGGCATCGAGCACCTCGCTCCAGATGTAGGAGTAGTACCCGGCGGAGTAGCCGTTGGCGAAAATGTGCTGGAAGTACCCGGTGCGGTAGCGCGGCGGGATCAAATCCGGGTCGAACCCGGCGTTGGTGAGCGCCTGGCGCTCAAATTCCTGCGGGTCGCCCACCTGCTGGCCGGCCGGCAGGGTGTGCCAGGCCCAGTCCAGGACACTGGCGGCCAGGTACTCGGTGGTGGCAAAGCCCTCGCCCCACAGCTCGGCGGCGCGGATCTTCTCGATCAGCTCCGCCGGTAGCGGCTGCCCGGTTTCGTGGTGCCGGGCGTAGTTGCTGATCACCTCCGGGTGCAGCACCCACATTTCGTTGACCTGGGAGGGGAATTCGACGAAGTCGCGGGGCACCGAGGTGCCAGCCAGCGAGGCGTACTTGCCGTTGGAGAACAGCCCGTGCAGCGCGTGGCCGAACTCGTGGAAGAGGGTGCGGGTCTCATCCAGGGTCAGCAGGGCCGGCTGCCCGGCGGCCGGCTTGGTGATGTTCAGCGTGTTGGTCACCACCGGCAGCTCGTCCAGGTCGCTGGCCGCATCGCGCAGCGAGGTCATCCACGCCCCGCCCTTCTTCGTCTCCCGTGCGAAGAAGTCCCCGGTGAACAGTCCCAGCGCGCTGCCGTCGGCGTTGGAAACCTCCCACACCCGCAGGTCCGGGTGGTAGGCCGGCAAATCGGTGCGTTCGGCGAACGTGATGCCGTACAGCTTCGTGGCGGTGGCGAACACGCCGTCGCGCAGCACCCGCTCCAGCTCAAAGTAGGGGCGCAGCGCGGCCGAATCCAGCGCGTAGCGTTCGCGCAGCACGGCCTGCGAGTAGTAGCTCCAGTCCCACGCGTCGATGCGATCCACCCCGGCGACCTCGGCCAGGGCCTGGGCCTCGCGGCGGGCGTTGGCGGTGGCCGCCGCGCTCAGGTCGGCCAGCCGCTCGCTGACCGCGGCGGTGCTCGGTGCGGTCGCGTCGGCCAGCACCGCGTCCGCGTGCGTGGCAAAGCCCAGCAGTTGGGCCCGCTCGGCACGCAGCAGCGCCATGTCCCGGGCCAGTTCCAGGGTGTAGGGGGTGTCCAGCCCGCGGGTGAGGGAGGCTTCAAAGACCTTGCGCCGGGAGGCGGCGAGCTGCAGCTGCGCCATCACCGGCTGCTGGGTGGGGGAGAGCAGCGGGATCAGGTACCCCTGCTCGTATCCGGCCTCGGTGGCCGCCTGCCGGGCGGCGGCGATCGCGGCCTCATCCAGCCCGGCCAGCTCGGCGGCGTCCTCGAACAGCACGGCGTGGGCGTTCTGCGCCTCCAGGGCGGCGGCGGAGAACCCGGTGGACAGATCGGAGATCTGGGCGTTCAGCTGCTTGAGCCGTTCCTTGTCCGTCCCGGACAGGGTGGCTCCGGCCAGCCGGAAGCGGGTCAGGGTTTCGGTCGCCAGACGCCGGTCCTCACCCCCCAGCTGTTCAACATCGAGCTGGTTCAGCCGTTCGTAGAGGGGGCCGTTGAGCTGGATCTCGTCCTCTTGGCGGGTGTAGAGTCCGGTGATTTCCTGCTGGACGGCACGGATTTCCTCGGTGCCGTGGGCCGAGAGCACGCTGAAGTAGGTCATCAGGGCCCGGCGCAGGATCTGCCCGCTGCGCTCCAGGGCCAGGAAGGTGTTCTCGAAGGTTGCCGGGTCCGCGTTGGACAGGATCACCTCGATCTCCTCGATCTGGACGGTCGCGCCGATCCTGGCCGCCTCCAGGTAGTCGTCGGCGCCCAGCGCGGAAAAGTCAGGCCACTGGTAGGGCAGTTCGCTGCGTTGCAAGAGGGGGTTCACCATAATCAAAGGTTGTCATATTCACCGCCCATTCGCGGGCATTTACGCGAAGCGGTCCAAGGCGTCCTGGCCGATTGCGTACGCTAAGAGGCATGAAGCTTCGAGCCCTGAGCCTGCTGGCCGGCGCGGCCCTGCTGGCCGGTTGCGCCACCGTTCCCGATCCCGGCACCCCCGCCCCCTCCGGTGCCGGCACGGCGCCTGCCCCCACCACCGCAACCGGGACGCCGCAGGAAACCGAGCCGGAGCCCAGCGCCGAACCGCAGTCCTTCTCCCTGGCGTTGACCGGCGACGTGCTGCTGCACCCGCGGCTGCTGCGCGAGGCGAACACCGGAGGGCAAAAGTATGATTTCTCCCCGCTGCTGGCCGGGCTGGAGCCGTACATCCAGGACGCGGACGCGGCGCTGTGCAACCTGGAAACCCCGATCGGGGTCCCGCCCTACAGCGGCTATCCAATGTTCACCGTCCCGGCGCAGATCGTCACCGACCTGAAGCAGGTCGGCTATGACGGGTGCACCACCGCCACCAACCACACGGTGGACGCCGGCACCGCCGGGGTCAAGCGCACCATCGACACCCTGGAGCAGGCCGGGATGTTCTCCACCGGCTCCTACCGCACCGCCGCGGAGGCCGAGGCCCCGCCGATCATGGAGGTCGACGGGGTCAAGCTCGGGGTCATCGCCGGCACCTATTCGCTGAACGGGATGAGTGCGGACACCGACTGGCGGGTGGACACCGACATCTCCGCGGCTTCCCTGATCCAGCGGGCCAAGGATGCCCGCGAGGCGGGGGCGCAGGTCGTGGTGGCCGCCGTGCACGACGGCGCGGAGTACACCAACCGCCCCACCGCCGAGCAGCGCAAGCTCGGCCGGGCGTTGGCCGCCTCCGGTGAGTTCGACTTCATCTACATGCACCACACCCACTCGGTGCTGCCCATCGAAAAGCACAAGGGCACCTGGATCGTGTATGGGCTGGGCAACTCGGTGGCCAAGCACGCCACCCCGACCGTGCTGAACCGGGAGGGCATCAGCGTCAAGGCCACGTTCACCCGGCAGCAGGACGATGACTGGTCGGTGAGCGAACTGGCCTGGGTGCCGCACTTCTTGACCGAGGACCCGGTGCGCTGGTGCCAGGTCGCCGAGGCCAGCCGGTGCGTGGAGGACGGGCAGGCCGAAGCCAGCCGGGAACGCAGCACCAAGACCGTGGACGCCTACGGGGCGTTCAAGGACGGACTGGTGCCCTGGGAACCGGCCGGCACCAGGTAGCACCCGGCGGCGCCAGGGAACTGCGCCCCATCCCGCCAACGGCACTCACCGGGCGGGGGACTATCCGATCCGAGTCGTTGCCCTCGTCGGCCCGCATGACCCTGGTGGGCCCTGGTGGACCCTAGTGCCCGAAGCTCTCCGAATCCTGGCGGGCCCTGGTGGACCTTAGTGCCCGAAGCTCTCCGAGTCCTGGCGGGCGTGCTTGCCGGTGTCCAGCGAATTGATCCGCTCGATCTCCGCGTCAGTCAGCTCGAAGTCGAAGATGTCCAGGTTCTGCTGCTGCCGCTGGGGGTGCGCGGACTTCGGGGCGGCGGCGATGCCCTGCTGTACGTGCCAGCGCAGCGTCACCTGGGCCGGGGTCTTGCCGTACTTCTGCGCCGGCTCGGTCAGGGCCGGGTTGTGCAGGAACGCGCCGCCGCGTCCCAGCGGCGTGTACGCCTCGGTGCGGATCCCGTGCTCCCGGTGGAACTGCTGGGCCTGCGGGTTGCGGTATTCCGGGTCCAGCTGGATCTGGTTCACCGCCGGGGCCAGGCCGGCGTCGAACAGCTGCTGCAGGTGCTTGGGCTTGAAGTTCGACACGCCGATCGCCCGCACCTTCCCCTCGGTCTGCAGCCGGGCCAGGCCTTCGAACGCCTCCACGAACGTGCCCTGCTCCGGGTTGGGCCAATGGATCAGGAACAGGTCCAGGTAGTCCACCCCCAGACGCTGCACCGAGTTCTCGAACGCCTGACGCACCCCATCGATGCTGTGCCATTGCCTGTTGAACTTGGTGGTGATGAACACCTCCTCGCGCGGCAGCCCGGAGCGCCGGATCCCCTCGCCGACCCCGTCCTCGTTGTGGTAGTTCTCCGCGGTGTCCACGTGCCGGTAGCCCAGCCGCAGCGCCCCCTCCACCGCGTGGGCGGCCTCCGCGCCCTGCATCGGGTAGGTGCCCAGGGCGATCGCCGGCATCATCACGTCGCCGGGCAGCTGGAAATGGGTTGTGGAATGGTTCGTGGCATCGGTCATGGTCAAAACTCCCCGCTCTTCTCACCTGGGCGTAGCTGTCCCTGCGAACCTACCAAGATTGCCGGCCCGCGCCAATCAGCAACCAGCCGGCGCCCAAGCGCCCCGAAAGCAGGGCAAATGCGGCGGAAACCCGGTGCGACACGCCGAGGAAAAAACGCCGGCCGCCCCGGCGCGGGCTTAACCTGATGTGCGCGCACCCGCCGGTGCGCGCACCACACCACCGCAGGAAGGCAGGCAGATGACCCGCATTGGGGTACTGGCGCTGCAAGGCGATTTCCGCGAACACCTGCAGGCGCTGATCCGGCTGGGAGCCGCGGCGCTGCCGGTGCGCACCCCGCAGGACCTGGAGCACCTGGACGGGCTGGTCATCCCCGGCGGAGAGTCCTCGGTCATCGACCGGCTCTCGCGCAACTACGGCCTGGCCGAGCCGATCCGTTCGCTGATTTCCTCCGGCCTGCCCGTGTACGGCTCCTGCGCCGGGATGATCATGCTGGCCGACCGGATCGAGAACCCGGCCATCTCGGCCACCGGGCAGGCGCAGCGCAACTTCGGCGGGATCGACATGACGGTGCGGCGCAACGCGTTTGGCCGCCAGGTCGACTCCTTCGAGTCGGTGCTGGAATTTGCCGGACACAGCTTCGAGGCGGTGTTCATCCGCGCCCCCGAAGCGGTGCAGGTCGGCCCCGCCGTGCAGGTCCTGTCCACCGTCCCCGGCCAGAATCGGGCAGTTCACGATAGAATTGTTGCGGTACGACAGGAAAATTTATTGGCGACCTCATTTCATCCCGAGGTCACCGGCAGCAATGCCATCCACGAGTTTTTCATCCACATGACGCAAGGAGACGCTTAACACCATGGCAGGCCACTCCAAATGGGCAACCACCAAGCACAAGAAGGCTGCGATTGACGCCAAGCGCGCCAAGGCCTTCGCCAAGTACATCAAGGGTATCGAAGTTGCAGCCCGCACTGGTGGCCCCGACCCCGCCGGCAACCCGGCGCTGGAACTGGCCGTCTCCAAGGCCAAGAAGAACTCCGTG
This sequence comes from Glutamicibacter sp. BSL13, assembly GCF_052928425.1. NCBI lineage: Bacteria > Bacillati > Actinomycetota > Actinomycetes > Micrococcales > Micrococcaceae > Glutamicibacter > Glutamicibacter sp. BSL13. Next base: position 14,984 of record NZ_JAVGCZ010000034.1, on the reverse strand, counting down.
CCCAATGACAACATCGACCGCGCCATCAAGCGTGGTGCCGGGCTGACCGGTGAGGTCATCGACTACACCGAGATCATCTACGAAGCGCGCGGCCCGCAGGGTTCGGCGCTGCTGGTCGAATGCCTGACCGACAACAAGAACCGCGCCGCCTCCGAGGTGCGCGTGGCGATCACCCGCAACGGCGGGACCATCGCCGACCCGGGCAGCGTGAACTACCTGTTCTCCCGCAAGGGCGTGGTGCGCCTGCCGGTCGGGGAGCTGAGCGAGGACGACGTGCTGATGGCCGTGCTGGACGCCGGCGCCGAAGAGGTGCAGGAGGCCGACGGCAACTTTGAGGTGATCTCCGAGGCCGCGGACCTGCGTGCGGTGGCCACCGCCCTGGACGAGGCCGAGATCGAGTACGAGTCCGACGAGGTTGAGTTCCTGCCCTCCATGAAGGTGGAGCTGGACGTGGAGGCCGCGAAGAAGTTCGTGCGCCTGTTCGACGCCCTGGAGGAACTGGACGACGTGCAGAACGTATACACCAACGCGGACCTGTCCGACGAGGTCCAGGCCGCCCTGGCCGAGGACGAGTAGGGGCCGGCAGTCACTTGACGCTCCGCGTAGTCGGCATCGACCCCGGCCTGACCCGTTGCGGGCTGGCCGTGGTCGACGTCGAACCCAACCGCAAGGTCACCCTGGTGGACGTGTCGGTCGCCGGCACCCCGCCGGGCACCCCGCTGGACCGCCGGCTGCTGACGATCGCCGAGGCGATCGACGCCTGGCTGGAACAGCACCGCCCGGACGTGCTGGCCATCGAGCGGGTGTTCTCCGCGGTCAGCGTGACCACCGTGATCGGCACCGCCCAGGCCTCCGGGGTGGTGATCACCGCTGCCGCCCGGCGCGGGATTCCGGTGGCGATGCACACCCCGACCGAGGTCAAGGCCGCGGTCACCGGCAGCGGGCAGGCGAACAAGAACTCGGTGGGCAAGATGGTCGCGAAGATCTGCCGGCTGGATTCCCCGCCCAAGCCCGCCGACGCGGCGGACGCGGTGGCCCTGGCCATCGCCCACGCCTGGCGCGGCGCGGCGGTCGGCTCCAACGCCTCGGCCTCCGCCGGGCGGGTCGGCTCCACCCAGCTGACCACCGCCCAGCAGGCCTGGATCGCCGCGGAGGCCTCGGCCAAGCGCCGCGGCACCGGACGCTAATCGATATTCGTACATATCTTCGATATGCTGGGGATGTCGAAAAGGTATGCAAAGGAGTGGCATGATCAGCTCACTGTCCGGCCGGGTTGAGGCCGTGGCCCTGAACAACGCGGTCATCAACGTCAACGGGTTCGGGATGCTCATCAACGCCACCCCCCAAACGCTCTCGGGCCTGCAGGTCGGCAGCCAGGCCACCGTCTACACCTCCCTGGTGGTCCGTGAGGACTCGATGACCCTCTACGGCTTCGCCTCGGCCGAGGAGCGCGAGGTCTTCGAGGTGCTCACCTCCGTGTCCGGGATCGGCCCGCGCACCGGATTGGCGATCCTGGCCGTGCACAGCCCCGAGCAGGTGCGCGTGGCGGCCAACACGAAGGACACCGCCGCGTTCACCAAGGTCTCGGGCATCGGCCCCAAGGGCGCCAGCCGGATCGTGCTGGAGCTGAACGGCAAACTGGTGCCAACCGGCGCGGCCGCGGCCAACGGCGCCGCACCGGGCACCGCCGGGGTGTGGGAACCGCAGGTCATCGAGGCGCTCACCGGCCTGGGCTGGACCGAGAAGGACGCTAAGAACACCCTGGGCAAGCTGGCCAAGGCCTCCCCGGAAATCGTGGAAACCGGCAACGTGCCCGAAATCCTGCGCGCGGCCCTGCGCAGCATGTCCACCGGCGCCCGCGCCCGATAGGAATACAGCTAGGAACATGGCGTGAATGATTCCACCAAACTCACCGACGCCTCCAGCGGTGCCGAGGAGCGCACCCTGGAGGCGGCACTGCGCCCGCGCAACTTCGACGACTTCGTCGGCCAGTCGCGGGTGCGCCAGCAGCTGTCCATGGTGCTGGAGGCCGCCCGCATCCGCGAACGCACCGCCGACCACGTACTGCTCTCCGGCCCCCCGGGGCTGGGCAAGACCACCTTGTCGATGATCATCGCCTCGGAAATGAACGCCCCGCTGCGCATCTCCTCCGGCCCGGCCATCCAGCACGCCGGGGATTTGGCCGCGATCCTCTCCTCGCTGACAGAGGGGGAGGTGCTGTTCCTGGACGAGATCCACCGCATGTCCCGCCCGGCCGAGGAAATGCTGTACATGGCCATGGAGGACTTCCGCGTGGACATCATCGTGGGCAAGGGGGCCGGGGCCACCTCCATTCCGCTGGAGCTGCCGCCGTTCACCCTGGTCGGGGCCACCACCCGCGCCGGGCTGCTGCCCGGGCCGCTGCGCGACCGGTTCGGGTTCACCGGGCACCTGGAGTTCTACGCGGTCGACGAACTGGAACTGGTGCTGCGCCGCTCGGCGATGATGTTGGATTTGGCCGTCACCTCCACCGCGTTCACCGAAATCGCCTCCCGCTCGCGCGGCACCCCGCGCATCGCCAACCGGCTGCTGCGCCGGGTGCGGGACTGGGCGCTGGTCAACCGCCTGGAGCAGATCGACCAGCGGGCCGCGGCCGCGGCACTGGACATGTACGAGGTCGACGTCAAGGGCCTGGACCGGCTGGACCGCTCCGTGCTGCAGGCCCTGTGCCAGAAGTTCGGCGGGGGACCGGTGGGCCTGTCCACCCTGGCGATCGCGGTGGGGGAGGAAACCGAAACGGTGGAAACCGTGGCAGAACCCTACCTGGTGCGTGAGGGACTGATGGGACGCACCCCGCGCGGACGCATCGCAATGCCCGAAGCCTGGGAGCACCTGGGCCTGGCCGTGCCGAAGGACGCCCTGTTCGCCGGGGCGCAAAACTATGAATCCGATGAGGATTAGTCCTCTGCAGGCGTAAATGTGTTACCCCGCAGGCTTCAGCGACTAGACTGAAGTGGCCCGTGCCATGACCGCGAAACCGCGGGATGCCGGGCCACACGCTCTTTTTGTCGATTTGTTAGCAGGTATATTCGTGTACTCCGTGACGTTTGCACAGGCCGCCGCGGGCGGTTTCAACCCTTCGATGATCCTGATGGTCGGACTGTTCGCCGTGCTGATCATCATGATGATCCGTGGACGCAAAAAGGTCAGCAAGCAGCAGGAGACGCTGAAGGAGAGGACCGTTCCCGGCGCCAAGGTGATGACCAACTCCGGGATCTTCGGCACCGTGGTGCGCATCGACGAGCAGGACCGGGTTGAGCTGGAGGTCGCCCCGGGCACCGTGCTGACCGTGCACCGCCAGGCCATCGCCCAGTTCATCGAGCCCGAGGTGCAGACCGAGGCCCCGGCCGCCGGCACCGAGACCGCGGAAGAGACCCTGCGTCGCCTGGACGACGAGGGCAAGGACGAGCGCAACGCCTAATCCCCTTGGCCCCGTTTTGTGGGCTCACCGAAGTCTCCTCGATGAGAAAGCACTCTAGATGTCATCAATTGGACCTGTAAAACAGGCGCACCGGGCGTTGATCTGGCTGCTGGCGTTGACGATCATCGCCACCGGCATCCTTGTCGCCGGCGTCGCCACCGGCAAGACCAGCTTCGCCCCCAAACTCGCACTGGACCTGGAAGGCGGCACCCAGATGATCCTGGCCCCGCGGGTCCAGGGCGATGAAAGCATCGACCAGGACCAGCTGGAGCAGGCGGTGGAGATCATCCGCCAGCGCGTGGACGGCAGCGGCGTCTCCGAGGCGGAGATCACCACCCAGTCCGGCAGCAACGTGGTCGTCTCGATGCCCGGCGTGCCGGACACCAAGACCCGCGAACTGATCCAGGCCTCGGCCAACATGGAGTTCCGCCCGGTGCTGATCACCGGCGCCTTTGAGGCCACCCCGAAGGAAGAACGCACCCCGGAGGCGGAGATCCCCAAGCCTGAGGGCAAGCCGGAGAACGCCTCGGACACCAACTGGATCAGCCCGCAGCTCTACAAGGACTTCGAGGCCTACGACTGCCCCAGCGAGCTGGACAAGCGCGAATCGACCACCCACGACCCGGATGAGCCGATGATTTCGTGCGACCCCCGGATGGGCGCGAAGTACATCCTGGGCCCGGTGGAAATCCCCGGCCAGGACATCTCCGACGCCTACGCGCAGATGACCCGCGGCGCACAGGGCGCGGTGACCGGCGACTGGGCCGTGGTCATCGAGTTCAACAGCGAAGGCACCAAGACCTTCTCGGACACCACCCAGCGTCTGGTCTCGCTGCAGGGTTCGCGCAACCAGTTCGCGATCGTGCTGGATGGCACCGTGATCTCCGCGCCGACCACCAACGCCGTCATCAGCGACGGGCGCCCGCAGATCACCGGCGGCTTCACCGAGGAGTCCGCCCAGGCGCTGGCCGAGCAGCTGAAGTACGGTGCACTGCCAATCAGCTTCGAGATCCAGTCCGAACAGCAGATCTCCGCCACCCTGGGCGCTGATCAGCTGCGCGGCGGGTTGATCGCCGGCGTCATCGGCCTGGTGCTGGTGTTCATCTACTCGCTCTTCCAGTACCGCGCCCTGGGTCTGGTCACCATCCTGTCGCTGCTGGCCTCCGGTGTGCTGACCTACCTGGCGCTGCTGCTGCTGGGCTGGACGATGAACTACCGGCTCTCGCTGGCCGGCGTGGCCGGCTTGATCGTGGCGATCGGCTTGATCGCCGACTCGTTCATCGTCTACTTCGAACGCGTGCGCGATGAGCTGCGCGAGGGCCGTCCGTTGGCGGGGGCCATCGACGTGGGCTGGGGACGGGCCCGGCGCACCATCCTGGTCTCCAAGGCCGTGAACCTGCTGGCCGCGGTGGTGCTGTACATCGTGGCAGTGGGCAACGTGCGCGGCTTCGCGTTCACCCTGGGCCTGACCGCGGTGATCGACCTGATCATCGTCTACGGGCTGACCCACCCGCTACTGGTGGTGCTCTCGCGCACCAAGTTCTTCGCCGAGGGCCACCGCTGGTCCGGGCTGGACCCGTCCCTGCTGGGCGCGGTGCCGCTGTACCGCGGGGCCGGGCAGGTCCGCCGGTTCAACGAGAACGTCACCACGGCGCGCGGCAAGAGGAACACCAAGGCCGCCGCCGAGGCCACCCGCAGGATGACGATCGCCGAACGCCGGGCCGCCGAAGCGAACCGGGAGGAGAACAATGAATAAGCTCGCTCAATGGGGCAACGAACTCTACACCGGCAAGCGCTCCTACCCGTTCGTGGCCAAGCGCAAGCTGTGGTTCTCCATCGCCGCCGTGCTGATGGTGCTCTCCATCCTGGTGCCCGTGGTCAAGGGCGGGTTCAACCTGGGCATCGACTTCCGCGGTGGTTCGGAGTTCACCGTCTCGGCGGTGCAGAACACCGACGTGAAGCTCGGGGAGGACGCGGTCTCCGCCGCCGTCCCGGGCCAGGAGGCGACGGTAACCAACATCGCCCCGGGCACCATCCGGGTGCAGACCGACCGGCTCAGCGATGACCAGACCCTGGCCATCGGCGGGCAGCTGGCCGAGGCCTACGGGGTGAACGCGGACCACGTGACCAGCACGTTCATCGGCCCCACCTGGGGCCAGGACGTCTCACGCCAGGCCCTGTTCGGGCTGGTCGCGTTCGTGGTGCTGGTGACGCTGCTGATGGCCGCGTACTTCCGCACCTGGAAGATGTCGATCGCCGCGGTGATCGGGCTGATGACCGTGATCGTGGTGACCGCCGGGATCTACGGGCTCTCGGGCTTTGAGATCACCCCGAGCGCGATCATCGGCTTCCTGACCATCATGAGCTACTGCCTCTATGACACGGTGGTGGTCTTCGACAAGGTCCGGGAAAACACGCTGAACTTCGCCAAGGAGGACCAGCGCACCTTCAACGAGCTGGTGAACCTGGCGGTGAACCAGACCCTGGTGCGTTCGATCAACACCTCGGTGGTGGCGGTGCTGCCGGTCGCGGCGATCCTGTTCATCGGCTCCTACCTGCTGGGTGCCGGTACGCTCAAGGACCTGTCGCTGGCGCTGTTCATCGGCCTGATCGTCTCGGCGCTGTCTACGCTGTTCGTGCAGGCCCCGATGTACTCCTGGCTGCGGCGCAACGAGCCCGACGTCATCGCCCAGCGCGAACGGGTGCTGGCCTCCCGCTAACCCTGCACCCGTAAGAAACGCCGCCGATTCGCATGAATCGGCGGCGTTTCGGGTTTCCAGGCAAGGGGAGCATAATTAGTTGTCACCGCGCGAACGTGCTATAAACAATGGATTAAGCACAACGTGTCACGCCGGTGCAAGACCCCGCACTGGCGCACTCGCGGTTAACCACCTGCCGGCCGGACGCTTCCCGGGCAGGGCCGCTACCGGACGGGAAGGAGTTGGGCATGGCATCAGCTAACCTCAACAATTCAAGGCGACGTTCCATCTCACGTCTGGTGCGCTTCCCGGGCCGGGGCACCACCGCGAACACCTCACCGACCCTGGAACCGCTGCTGCGCACGGTCAAGTCCAAGCACCCCAAGGCGGACCTGGACCTGCTGGTGCGCGCCTACCAGGTCGCCGAGAAATACCACGAGGGCCAGAAACGCAAGAGCGGGGACCCGTACATCACCCACCCGGTGGCGGTGGCCACCATCCTGGCCGAAATGGGCATGACCGGGGCGATCCTGGCCGCGGCGCTGCTGCACGACACGGTGGAGGACACCGACTACTCCCTGGAGCAGGTCACCAAGGACTTCTCCGAGGAAATCGCGATGCTGGTCGACGGGGTCACCAAGCTGGACAAGGTCACCTATGGGGAGGCCGCCCCGGCCGAGACGGTGCGCAAGATGGTCATCGCCATGTCCCGCGACATCCGGGTGCTGCTGATCAAGCTGGCCGACCGGCTGCACAACGCGCGCACCTGGCGCTACGTCTCCCCGGAGTCCAGCTCGCGCAAGGCGAAGGAAACCCTGGAGATCTTCGCCCCGCTGGCCCACCGGCTGGGCATGAACACCGTGAAGTGGGAGCTGGAGGACCTCTCCTTCGCCGCGCTGCACCCCAAGGTGTACCAGGAGATCGTGCGGATGGTGGGGGACCGCACCCCGGAGCGGGAGAAGTACCTGGGCAACGTGCGCGCCATGCTGGCCAACGAGCTGACCACCCAGGGCATCCAGGCCGAGGTCTCGGGCCGTCCGAAGCACTACTACTCGATCTACCAGAAGATGATCGTGCGCGGCAAGGACTTCGATGACATCCACGACCTGATGGGTGTGCGCATCCTGGTGGACTCGGTCAAGGACTGCTATGGGGCGCTGGGCGTGGTGCACACCGAGTGGAACCCGCTGCCGGGCCGCTTCAAGGACTACATCGCGATGCCCAAGCTGAACCTCTACCAGTCGCTGCACACCACGGTGATGGGCCCGGACGGCAAGCCGGTGGAGATCCAGATCCGCACCCACCAGATGCACGTGCGCGCCGAATACGGTGTGGCCGCCCACTTCCAGTACAAGCACGGCAACGCCGACAACTCCGCGCTCTCACCCGAGCAGAACATGGACTGGCTGCGTTCGCTCATGGAGTGGCAGGCCGACACCGAGGACTCCGAGGAGTTCCTGGACGGGCTGCGCTATTCGATCTCCTCCAACGAGGTCTACGTCTTCACCCCCAAGGGCGACATCATGTCGCTGCCGGCCGGCTCCACCCCGGTGGACTTCGCCTACTCGGTGCACACCGACGTCGGGCACCGCACCATCGGCTCCCGGGTCAACGGCAAACTCGTGCCGCTGCACACCGAGCTGAAGCAGGGTGACGTGGTGGAGGTGTTCACCTCCAAGGCCGAGGGGGCCGGACCCTCCCAGGACTGGCAGAACTTCGTGCAGTCCGCCCGCGCCAAGGCCAAGATCCGCCAGTTCTTCTCCAAGGAACGGCGTGAGGAGGCCATCGAGAAGGGCAAGGAGCTGCTGACCAAGGAGCTGCGGCGCAACCAGCTGCCGCTGCAGAAGATGATGACCCACGAGCTGCTTACCGCGGTGGCCACCGGGCTGCACCACCAGGACATCTCGGCGCTCTACCAGTCGGTGGGCGACGGGCACACCAGCGCCCAGAACGTCATCGAGCACCTCACCGCGCTGATCGGCCCGCCGGAGTCCGAGCAGGTGGAGGAGGAGGCCCCGGTCGCCCCCGTGGTCTCCAAACCCACCACCGGGAACGACGCCGGCGTGGTGGTCGAGGGGCTGGGCGATGTGCTGGTCAAGCTGGCCCGCTGCTGCTCACCGGTCCCACCGGATGAGATCACCGGGTTCGTCACCCGCGGCTCGGGAATCTCCGTGCACCGCTCCGACTGCCTGAACCTGGCGCAGCTGAAGGAGCAGACTGACCGGATCGTGGCGGTGTCCTGGGCGGACAAGCATTCGGGGGTGTTCCGGGTGGAGATCATCGTGGAGGCGCTGGACCGCAAGTCGCTGCTTTCCGACGTCACCCGGATCCTGGCCGAAAACCACCTGAGCATCCTCTCGGCCAGCGTGCAGACCACGCGGGAGCGGGTGGCGATCTCCCGCTTCTCCTTCGAAATGGGCGACCCGAAGTTCCTCACCCACGTGCTGAACCAGGTGCGGCGCATCGACGGGGTGTACGACGTGTACCGCACCACCGCCAGCTCCCGGCGCTAAAGGGCCCCGCCACGGGCCGCCGCAGCCCACACCCCAGCCCTCAGGCGGCCTGGGGCTGCATCGACTCCACCAGGCGCAGCCCGCGCTGCACCGGGGAACTGCCCGGCATCCGGTTCAGGCGCTGCAGCACCGCCTGAAGGTGCAGGTACGGGTCCTGCAGGCGCTGGATGCGATCCAGCGCCTCGACCACGATCGGCAGCGGGTCGTGGCAGGCCATGTCGCACACGGTGCGCAGCAGGCTGGTCACCGGGACCGGGCCGCGCACCAGCACCTCATCGGGCTCCAGCTGCAGCTGCATGAACTCATAGGGCAACCCGAAACTGGAGGGCACCGGCCGGCGGTAGACCGGGCTGCTGATGCCCATGCTGGTCGGGGAGGGAACCAGGCCATGGATCCACCCGGCCGCGGAGCGGCAGAACACCTCCCCGGGCCGCAGCCGCCGCCCGGCGACAAAGTGGGCGATCTGCGCCCGAACGCTCGCGTCGTAGCGGTGGCTGACATCCAGGTAGTGCCCGGGCAGGGTTTCGCGCAAGTAGCCGCGTGAGACCATCGCCCCCAGCTCGTTGCGGGTAAAGGGCTGGCCGATAACGAACAGGTCTTCGGGAATGCGCAGCGCCGCGGGGCGCTGCCTAGTAGTTTTTTCCATGCTGCTACTGAAACAGATTGCCCGCCGCTGTGGCAGGTGAAGTGCCCGGCTGTGGATTACCGGTGCAGGCCAGCGCAGCGCGCCGGAAAGAACAAGGGGAGTAAACGCGAACCGCCCACCGCAGGTGCTGCCTGCGGTGGGCGGTTCAAGGCTGCTGGCTGCCTACTGGAAGTCGGCGGCCGACTTCTCCAGGGTGTTCAGCCACATGCGGCGGGCGTCCAGCGCCTCCTGGGCCGCGGCGATCTTCTTCTCGTTGCCCTTCTTCTTGGCCTGCTCCAGGTCCTCCTCCAGCTGGGCGATGGTGTCCTGCAGCTGGGAGAGCATCGAGTTGGAACGGGCCTTGGTTTCCGGGTTGGAACGGCGCCACTGCTCGTCCTCGGCGTTGCGCACCGCGTCCTCCACGTGGCGCAGCGCCGCCTCCACCCGCTGCAGGTCCCCGCGCGGCACCTTGCCGGCGGCTTCCCAGCGGTCGCGGATGGATTCCAGGGACTTCTTCGCGGCGTTCAGGTCCTTGATCGGCAGCAGTGCGCGGGCTTCCTCCAGCAGCGCCTCCTTGACCACCAGGTTCTCCCGGAAACTGGCGTCGACCTTCGCGTTCTGCTCGGCACGGGCCTGGAAGAACACGTCCTGCGCGGCGCGGAAGCGGCCCCACAGTGCGTCGTCGTCCTTGCGCGAGGCGCGGCGCGACTTCTTCCACTCGTCCATCAGCTTGCGGTACTCGGCGGCGGTGCTGGCCCAGTCGGTGGAATTCTGCAGCGCCTCGGCGCGCTCGATCAGCGCCTCCTTGACCTTCTTCGCCTCGGCGTTCTGCGCATCAAGCTGCGAGAAGTAGGCGCGGCGGTGGCGGTCAAAGGTGGTGCGGGCGGCACGGAAGCGCTTCCACAGCGCGTCCTCGGTGGAGCGCGGCAGGCGCACGGAGGAGCGCTGGGCTTCCTTCCACGCGTCGAACAGGCCGTTCATGGTCTGCGAGGCGGTCTTCCACTGGATCTGCTCCGGGTTCTTCCCCGCCAGCTCCTCGGCCTGCACGACGATGCCCTCACGGATCTTTTGCTGCTCGGCCCGGGCCTGCTCGGTGGCGCGGCGCTGCTCCTTGCCCAGGGCCTCCACGGCGGTGCGCAGGGTTTCCAGGCGGGTCTCCAGGGCGGCGATGTCGCCGACCATGGCGCGTTCGGAGACCAGGGCGGCGATGGAGTCGATGGTCTTGGCCATGTCGCCGCTGGGCGCCTTGGCCGCGACCCGCTGCTCGAGCAGCATCATCTGCGAGACCACGTCGTCGTACTTGCGCACGAAGTAGGCCAGCGCCTCATCCTCGGTGGCATCCGGGTACTGGCCCACCGGGTGTTCGGTGCCGTCGATGATGACGAACACGTGGCCGTCCTCGGTGACGCGGGCAAACTTGCGCGCCTCATCCAGGGGAGTGGAGTGGTCGGCCGGGGCCGGGGCCGCCGGGGCTACGGCGGGCTTGGCCGCGGGCGCACCGACAGGCTTCGCGGCGGGTGCCACGGCCTGCGGGGTCGGGGTTATCTGGTTGTCGTCGGATTTCTGACTGGTGGTCACCGCTGAAACTCTTTCACTAACTGAGCACTTGCTTCTAGTAACTCTACCCGTGGCCCCGCTTTCTTTGTAAGCGGATACGCGCAGTATTCTGTTCTATTGCGGCCTAAAATAGGACTTGGCCGCAAACGAACTAAGGAGTTTCATGGCACGCAAGGCCTCATTGTCCGGTTTTCCCGAATGGCTTCCCGCCGAACGCGTGGTTGAACAGCATGTGCTGGACACCCTGCGCCGGGTCTTCGAACTGCACGGTTTTGCGAACATCGAGACCCGTGCGGTCGAAACCCGGGCGCAGCTGCTGCGCAAGGGCGAGATCGACAAGGAGGTCTACGGCCTCTCCCGCCTGGCCGCGGACCCGGACGAGGAGAAGAACGACCCCAACGCGCTGGCCCTGCACTTCGACTTGACCGTGCCCTTCGCCCGCTACGTGGTGGAGAACGCCGGGCACCTGGCCTTCCCGTTCCGCCGCTACCAGATGCAGAAGGTCTGGCGCGGGGAACGCCCGCAGGACGGACGCTTCCGCGAGTTCACCCAGGCGGACATCGACGTGGTCGGCGACGGGTCGCTGCCGTTCAGCTACGACGTGGAGCTGGCGCTGACGATCGCCGATGCCCTCTCCGCGTTGCCGATCGGGGACTTCCGGCTGCGGGTGAACAACCGCAAGCTGGCCGAGGGCTTCTACCGCGGCCTGGGCCTGGAGGATCCGGACGCGGTGCTGCGGGCAATCGACAAGCTGGAGAAGATCGGGGCCGAGAAGGTCGCCGAAATCCTGACCACCGAGGTGGGCGCCACCGCGGCCCAGGCGCAGGCCGCCCTGGACCTGGCCGGGATCTGCACCTCGGACTCCTCCTTCGTTGAGCAGGTGCGCGCCCTGGGTGTGGAGCACGAGCTGCTGGAAACCGGGCTGGACGAGCTCTCCCAGGTGATTGCCGCCGCCTCCAAGCGCGCCCCGGGCAACGTCGTCGCCGACCTGTCCATCGCCCGCGGCCTGGATTACTACACCGGCACCGTGTACGAGACCGTGCTGGTGGGCCACGAGTCCCTGGGCTCGATCTGCTCCGGCGGACGCTACGAGTCGCTGGCCTCCAAGGGCAAGAAGACCTACCCGGGAGTGGGCCTGTCCATCGGGGTGACCCGCCTGGTTTCGCGCATCCTGGCCGAGGAGCTGGTCACCGCGGCCCGCTCGGTGCCGTCGGTGGTTTATGTGACCTTGGCCAACGACGATGCGTGGCACGAGGCCCAGGACGTGGCCGCGGCGCTGCGTGAGCGCGGGATCGCCTGCGAGGTGGCGGCCAGCGCCGAAAAGTTCGGCAAGCAGATCAAGTACGCTGATCGCCGCGGGATTCCCTTCGTGTGGTTCACCCACGCCGATGGCACCCACGAGGTGAAGGACATCCGCTCCGGCGAGCAGCTCAGCGCCGACCCGGCCACCTGGACCCCGCCGGCCGAGGACCTGACAAATGTTGTCAGCTAGCGCCGTGCACTAAACTCACACGTAGAAAACCCCACGGGTGGCTGGCGACAATATCCCCGCCGGCCACCCTGCTTCACAGGATTTCCCCTTTTTCGACTGAAAGGACCGTAGTGCTACGCACTCATCAGCTGGGCGAACTAAGCGCCGAGCACATTGGACAGCAGGTCACCCTCACCGGCTGGGTCGCACGTCGTCGCGATCACGGCGGTGTCGCGTTCCTGGATCTGCGCGACGCCTCGGGCATCGCCCAGGTCGTGGTGCGCGACGAGGAGGACTTCCACCCGCTGCGCAATGAGTTCGTGCTGAAGGTGACCGGTAAGGTCGAACGCCGCCCCGAGGGCAATGAGAACCCGGCCATCCCGACCGGTGAGATCGAAGTCCTGGCCGATGAGGTTGAGGTGCTGAACACCTCCGCGCCGCTGCCGTTCCAGATCGATGAGCACGTCGAGGTCGGCGAGGAGGCGCGTCTGCGCCACCGCTACCTTGACCTGCGCCGCCCGGGCCCGGCCAAGGCGCTGCGCCTGCGTTCGGAAGCGAACCGGATCGCCCGCAACCTGCTGCACGACCAGGGCTATGTGGAGATCGAAACCCCGACGCTGACCCGCTCCACCCCGGAAGGCGCCCGCGACTTCGTGGTCCCGGCCCGCCTGTCCCCGGGCAGCTGGTACGCGCTGCCGCAGTCCCCGCAGCTGTTCAAGCAGCTGCTGCAGGTCGGCGGCTTTGAGAAGTACTACCAGATCGCCCGCTGCTACCGCGATGAGGACTTCCGCGCGGACCGCCAGCCGGAGTTCACCCAGCTGGACATCGAGGCCTCGTTCGTCGAGGAAGACGACATCATCGCGCTGGGTGAGGCGCTGGTCAAGGAACTGTGGGCGCTGATCGACGTGCAGATCCCGACCCCGATCCGCCGCATGTCCTACGCCGAGGCGATGGCCAAGTACGGCAGCGACAAGCCGGACCTGCGTTTCGGCCTGGAGCTGAGCGAGATGACCGAGTACTTCGCCAACACCAGCTTCAAGGTGTTCCAGGCGGACTACGTCGGCGCCGTGGTCATGCCCGGCGGGGCCTCCCAGCCGCGCCGCACCCTGGATGCCTGGCAGGAATTCGCCAAGCAACGCGGCGCCAAGGGCCTGGCCTACGTGCTGATCAAGGAAGACGGGGAGCTGGCCGGCCCGGTGGCCAAGAACCTGTCCGATGAGGAGAAGGCGGGCCTGGCCGAGGCCACCGGCGCGAAGGCCGGGGACTGCATCTTCTTCTCCGCGGGGGACAAGGCCGATGCGCGCGCCCTGCTCGGCGCGGTGCGCGTGGAAATCGGTCACCGCACCGGCCTGATCAAGGACGGGGACTGGGCGTTCGTGTGGGTCGTGGACGCGCCGATGTTCGAGCCGGCCTCCGCCGCCGTGGCCTCCGGGGATGTGGCCGTGGGCGCCGGTGCCTGGACCGCGGTGCACCACGCCTTCACCAGCCCGAAGCCCGAGTTCATGGACACCTTCGACACCGACCCGGGTTCGGCCCTGTCTTACGCCTACGACATCGTCTGCAACGGCAACGAGATCGGCGGCGGTTCGATCCGTATCCACGACCGCGAGGTGCAGGAACGCGTCTTCAAGGTCATGGGCGTTTCCCAGGAGCAGGCGCAGACCCAGTTCGGCTTCCTGCTGGAGGGCTTCAAGTACGGCGCCCCGCCGCACGGCGGCATCGCCTTCGGCTGGGACCGCGTGCTGCAGCTGCTGACCGGTTCGGAGTCGATCCGCGACGTCATCGCCTTCCCGAAGACCGGTGGTGGCTTCGACCCGCTGACCGCCGCCCCGGCCCCGATCACCGCGCAGCAGCGCAAGGAAGCCGGTATTGACTTCAAGCCGGAGACCAAGCCGGAGAAGAAGAAGTCCGAGGAGCCCGGCGCCGCGAAGTAGCACCGCGCGCCAGGCAATGACCCGGGGCAGGTGCCGGTTCCAGCAGGAAACCGGCGCCTGCCCCGGGTTTTCCTGTCCCCGCACCTGCCCACCGGCTCCCGGGTGGAGGGCTGGCAATACTCCGAATTATCAACTAGGTTGGAAATTGACCTACTGAGGGAGAATGCCCGTGGCCCGCAAGATTCGACGCACCGCCAGCGATGCGGTGCTGGAGCAATGGCCCGCGGCCTACCGCGACTGGGTCAGCCAGTTCCACTTCCGGCTGGTGTGGGGCGGGTTGGATGACGCGCAGGCCGCCGCGGAGCTGGAGCGCCAGCTGCAGGCCGTACGCGACAGCGGTGAGGACCCCGCGGGACTGCTGGGGGAACCGAACCGGTTCGGGCAGCAGCGGGCTGCGAGCCTGCTGGATCAGACCCAGCGCCTGGAACGCGACCTGCCGGTCTTCCGGGGGAGCCAGCTGCTGCGGATCATCTCCTACCTGTGCTTCGGGCTGTTCGTGCTGGCCGCGGTGTTCCTGGGGTTCCGCGACGGTTGGCTGAACCACAGTTGGCAGCTGTGGCAGGGCTTGTGCTTCCTGGTTGTCCCGTGGTGTGCGGCGCTTGGCTTGTGGGGGTGGATCAGTTTCCGGATGGGCAGGCTGCGCACCGCCGCCGCCTGCTGGGCCGGTGCGGCGATCGCCCTGGTGACCTTTGGCTGGCTGGTCTCGGTGTTGGACACCGAGCGGG
>NZ_JAVGCZ010000033.1:0-31209 GCF_052928425.1 Glutamicibacter sp. BSL13 | reverse complement strand
CTGAGCGGTTCCAAGTCGCGGTCAGCACGGCCAGACGATGGGCCGAACGCTACCGGCTCGAGGGCGAAGCTGGCATGCAGGATCGCTCCAGCCGCCCGCACACCAGTCCGGCACGCACCCCGCTACGGCGTGAACGTCGGATCATCGCACTACGAGTGAATTACCGGTGGGGGCCGGACCGTATCGGTTACAAACTGGGCCTGCATCCCTCGACAGTTCATCGTGTGCTCTCGCGCTACGGGCTATCGAAGCTTACCTGGCAGGACCGGGCCACGGGACGCACAGTACGCCGTTACGAACACGCCAACCCCGGGGACCTGATCCACGTGGACATCAAGAAACTTGGGCGGATTCCTGACGGTGGTGGCCATAAGGTCCTTGGTCGGCCGGCAGGGAAGAAGAACAAGGCTGGCACCCCCTCCAACCGGCGTCCTGGTTACGCGTACCTGCACAACGCGGTCGATGACCATTCTCGGCTGGCCTACACCGAGATCCTCACTGATGAGAAGCAGGAAACCGCAGCCGGGTTCTGGAAGCGGGCCAACGCATACTTTGACTCGGTAGGGGTCACGGTCAAACGCGTGATGACCGATAACGGCTCCTGTTACCGCTCAAAGATGTTTGCCGAAGCGTTGGGCCAGGCCATCAAACACCAGCGGATCCGGCCGTACCGTCCGCAGACCAACGGCAAAGTCGAACGGTTCAACCGCACGATGCTCGAAGAATGGGCCTACGCCAGGCCCTACGCCTCGGAAACCGAGCGGGTTAAAGCGTTCCATGGATGGCTACACGACTACAATCACCACAGAGGCCACACCTCACTCAAAGGTCGACCACCAGCCAGCCGCGTACCCAACCTCACTGGAGACTACAGCTAGGACGCCAAACAACGCAAGACGACCTGGGGCCGTGGATCCGTGTGGGGGTCCACGGCCCCAGGTTCATTTGCCGTACCGGCCCCGCGTGGGCAGCAAGCGCCGCCAAACGGGGTGTGAGTCAAATAAAAAGAGGCACCAACGCCCTGGCGTTGGTGCCTCTATTATTGGCGGGCTGTGCCGCCGTCAGGCCGTTGCGGCCAGCTGCCGGCTACGGCTGGTTCTGGCCGCCGTTGACGTGGATCGTGGACCCGACCACGTAGGAGGCGTCGTCGGAGGCCAGGAACACATAGGCCGGAGCCACCTCCACCGGCTGACCGGCACGGCCGAGCCAGGTATTGTGACCGAACTTCGGCAGCTTCTCGATGGGCTGGCCATCCGAGGGCTGCAGCGGCGTCCAGATCGGTCCGGGAGCCACCGCGTTCACGCGCACGCCGCGTTCGGCGGCCTGCTGCGCCAGACCCTTGGTGAAGTTCGAGATCGCGCCCTTAGTGGCCGCATAGTCCAGCAGGTGCGCGGAGGGTTCGAACGCCTGGATGGAGGTGGTGTTGATGATCGACCCACCCTCGCCCAGGTGCTTCAGGGCGGCCCGGCTGAGGGTGAACATCGTCAGGATGTTCACGTCAAAGGTCGCCTCCACCTGCTCATCGCTCAGCTGGTCGATGGACTCGATGCTGATCTGCTTGCCGGCGTTGTTCACCAGGATGTCCAGCCCGCCCAGGGCCTTGACCGCCTCGTCCACCAGCGAATCACGGTAGCTGCGGTCCCGCAGGTCACCGGGCAGGTGGTGCACCTCCACACCGGCTTCCTCCAGCACCTGCGCGATGCTCAGCGCGTCGCTTTCCTCCTGCGGCAGGTAGGCCAGCGCCACGTCGGCGCCCTCGCGGGCAAACGCGATGGCCACGGCCGCGCCGATGCCCGAATCACCGCCGGTGATCAGCGCGCGCTTGCCGGTGAGCCGGTCCCGGCCCTGGTAGGTGCGCTCGCCGTGATCGGCCAGCGGGATCATCTCGCTGTCCAGGCCCGGTTCGGGCTGACGCTGTTCGGGTGGGGAGATCTTCTCCTTGCCGGCGCGCTGGGCGCGGTCCCCGTCCCCGCCGCCGGAGGAGGTTTCCACGCCACCGGTGCCCACCGGCTCGTGCGGGGCGCCGGGTCCCGCCTGCTTGCGGCCGCTGTGACCGTCCCCGGTGCCGACCGGTTCGTTGTGCTGCGGCACGCCGGAGGTCGATTCCTCGTCGTCGTCGCGGTCGGTGTGGGCGGTGCCTACCGGCTCGTTGTGTTCGGCGCTGGACGTGGTGTCCTTGCTGCTGGTGTCGTTGGGAGTACCCACCGGTTCGGTGTGCTTCTGTGGATGTCCAGGGTTCTGGGACTGATCATGGGACATGATTGTTTCCTCCTGCTTTCGACATTCGACGGTAGGAGACCGCGCCGCCCCGGGCGACGTAGCCCCTGCTTCAATCCACAGTCTTACAGGCTTGCCCGGCGTCGACAGGCAGGGCAGGGTTTTCACGGAGAAAGCTCAGACGATACTCGGATTCGATTAAGGCATGCGGGATTTTGTTCTCACCGCGGGACAATACGACCGGCGACGGTGGCCTTCTCGGTGTTAGCTGGGATTTCCCGCAAAGCCGCACACACGCCCTGTTACCAGCCTGTGAGGTGGTCTAGCGTGATGCGAATAAGGGGCCTGCACCTTGCACGGACGAACGTCCGGGACGGTGAACCAGGGTCCACGGCGCAGGAGTGAACCGAGTAGGGGAGGATCCATGCCAGAGAACAAGGGCAACAGCCGCATCAAGGACGAGGAGCTCTACGAGGAGCTTCGCAAGGAGGGCAACTCCAAGCAGAAGTCCGCCCGCATCGCCAACGCCGCCGCCCGCGACGGGCGCTCGAAGGTGGGTGAACGTGGCGGGGAGTCCGGCAGCTACGAGGACTGGACCGTTCAGCAGCTGCGGGAGCGGGCGGCCGAAATCGGCGTTGATGGCCGTTCCAAGATGAAGAAGGACGAACTGGTCGAGGCCCTGCGCAATTCGTAGGGCTGCATCCAAGGAAAGGACTGGACCAATGAGTGATCGCAAATCTTCCGACGACTACCCACAGACCGACGAGCAGGATGCACGCCTGGCCGAACCGGTTGATCAGGAAACCACCGACCAGCAGGCCAGCACCGAGCGCGGCAAGCGCGGCGATGAGCAGACCGGGCCGGCCGGCAAGGGAGCCGACGAAGACGAACAGCGCTTCGACGCGGGATAGGCCGGCAACGGCCCCGCCACACACAACTTTGCACAAGGGAGAACCAATGTCAGACAGCCGTGGAGTATCTCGTCCGCAGAAGAAACGCCCCGGCGTGGGGCTCATGATCTCCGGTGCCATCATCGCGGTGGCCTTCGCCGCGTTCCTGATCTTCGCACCAGGAGCCGGCACCACCAACCCCAGCCCGCTGTGGATCGCCGTGATCTGGGGTGCGCTGATGTTCATCTACGGCGCGTTCCGGGCGATCCGCGGGCGTCACGCATTGGACCACCCGCGCGGCGGCACCAGCGTCGACGGCAAGTAGCCGCACACGCCCGGTGACTGCCGCCGCCGCAGCGCGGCGGTGAACCACACCGGACCGTGAAGAAACCAGCCAGGGGCTGCAGATCCCGTTCAAGGGAACTGCAGCCCCTGGTCTGTGGTCCGCCCGCTATCGGGGACCGGCGGGTGCCGCGCCCTCCAGGATGTGGCGCTGGGCGATGAAGAAGACGATGATCATGGGAATGGTGGCAATGACGCTGGCGGTGACGATCAGCTCCCAATGCCAGTTGCCCGCAAAACCAAACTGATCCACCAGGGCCTTCAGCCCGCGGGGGATCGTGAACGTGGTTTCATCGCGCAGGTAGATCAGCGGCCGCATCAGGTCCGTCCAGGCCGCCTGCGTCTCAAAGACCAAGGTCACCACGATCGCCGGCTTGCACAGCGGCAAGGCGAAGTTCCAGTACAGCCGCCAGTCGCTGGCCCCGTCCACGCGGGCCGCCTCGAAGACCTGCCGGGGCAGGCCCAGGAAGAACTGCCGGATCAGGAAAATGTAGAACGCCGAACCGAACAGGTTCTGCGCCCACAGCGGCGTCAACGTCCCCACCTGGCCCAGGGCATCCCAGATCAGGTACGTGGGAATCAGGGTGACCACCCCGGGCAGCATCATGGTGGCCAGAATCAGGAAGAACAGCGCGTCCCGGCCGGGGAAGCGGTAGTACGCGAACCCCCAGGCCACCAGGGAACTGCTGAACGTTACGGCCAGAGACGCCAGCACGGTCACCAGGATCGTGTTGCCCATCCACAGGGCCATCGGCGCCGACTGCCAAATGTCCAGGTAGTTCTGCAGTGTTGGGGTCGCGGGGATCAACCGGTTGTCGAAGACCTCTGACTGCGGTTTGAAGGAGGCCGAAAGCAGCCAGATCAACGGGTAGATGAACAGGCCCGTGGCGATCAGCAGGACCACCCAGGACAACAGCTTGCGCACCTTGCGCAGGGCCGTATGCTGCCCGGCCATCCCGCGCGGGGGGCCAGCGATGCTGCTGGTGCTGCGGATGCTAGCCACCGTCTTCTCCTTCGTAGTAGACCAGTTTCCGTCCGGCGAAGTACTGGATCATCGAAATCACCATGATCACCAGGAACAGCACCCAGGCCAGCGCCGAAGCGTAACCCATGTGCAGGTATTCGAAGGCCTGGCGGAACAGGTAGATGACGTAGAACAGGGCCGCGTCATTGCTGTAGGTCTGGTTGCCCGCCCCGAAGTATGCGGTATAGGCCTCGGTAAAGGTCTGCAGCCCCGCAATCGTGTTGACGATGACCAGGAAGAACAGGGTTCCGGAAATCATCGGCAGGGTGATGCGGGTCAGCCGCCGCCAGGCCCCGGCCCCGTCCAGCTTGGCCGCGTCGTACAGGTCCTGCGGCACCTGGTTCAGCGATGCCAGCAGGATCACCACCGATCCGCCCAGCGTCCACAGGCTCATCAGCACCAGGCCCGGGACCACCCAGCGTCCGTCGGTGGTCCACTGCGGGCCGGGGATTCCCACGGCCTCCAGCAGGACGTTGACCGCTCCGGTGTGCCCGTTGAACAGCAACAGCAACAGCACGCCCACCGCTACCGGCGGGGTCATGTTCGGCAGGTAGAACACGGTGCGGAAGAAGCCGCGGCCCCGGATCACCTGCTGCAGCAACAGCGCCAACGCCAGGGCCACCCCAATGTGCAGCGGCACCGAGAGCAGCGTGAAGTACATGGTGTTGCGCAGCGAGAGCAGCACCTTGGGGTCCTCGAAGAGCTCCCGGTAGTTGTCCATCCCCACAAACGACGGGTCGGTCAGCACGTCATAGTCGGTCAGGGACAGGTAGGCGGTGTAGATGATCGGCCAGGCGGTGAAGATCAAAAACCCCAGGATCCATGGGCTGATGAACACCAGCGCGGTCAGCGTGGTGCGCCGCCGCCGGGCCCGCCGGGTGGTTGCGGTTGCCATCGGGCAGCCCTACTGTTCCGAGCTGCTGGCCTGGGAATTGGCCTCCCACTCACTCCACGCCTGGTCCAGGGCCCGCTGGGCCTCGTCCTGCGCGGTTTCCAGCGAATCGGTGACCGACGCGTTGCCGCTGAGCACCCGGTTCACCGCGTCCAGCCACGCCTGCTTGAACTGTGCGTCGGCCGGCAGGGCCGGGATGGCGAAGGAGTGGTTGTTCGCTTCGTAGGACGCCTCCACGGCCTCGGCCCACGGGGAGGCCAGGTAGTCGTTGGTGTCCACGAACTGCTCCTTGATCTGCTCATCCGCCGTCCGGTTCGCGGTGAACAGGCCCGTGAACGGCTTCTGGTCCTTCACCCGGTCATCCGAGCGGGCCTTGGCCGCCGCCAGCCAGGTGTCGGTGGTGGTCATGGTCTTCAAAAAGCGGCAGGCGGCCTGCGGGTTGTCGCCCCCGCTGGGGACCGCCCAGGCCGAACCGGTGCCAAAGCTCATCGGCTCACCGGCGGAGGTCTTCATCGTGGTGAACGCCATCGGGGTATCAGGGGAAACGTCGTTGAGGATATTGACGTACCACTGCTCCATGGGCATCGCGCCCAGGGCGTTGGTGGCGAACTGGTTGCCCTTGCCGAAGAAGTCGGCGGAGTCACGCAGCGACTTGACGGTGCCAAAACCGTCCTGTTTTTCGTAGAGGTCGATGCCGAACTCCAGGGCGCTGACCACCTTCGGGTCGTTCAGCAGCGCGGTCCGCCCGTCCTCCGACACCAGGGCGGCACCCTCGCCCATGGCCCACAGCGGAAGGAATTCTGGAAGCTTCGGGTCGTAGCCGATGGCCGAGAGCTTGCCGTTCTTGTGCTGCATCATTTTCTCGGCGGCATCGGTGATCAGCTGCGGGTTGGACCCGTCGATGTCCTGCACGGACAGCCCGGCGGAGTTCAGCATTTCGGCGTTGGCCATGATGATCTGCACCTGGTTGAACTCCGGCACCCCGTAGACGTTCCCGTCGAAGGTGACCTGGGCCAGGGCCGACTCGCGGAAGTCATCGGTGTTGATGCCCTCACCCTCGATGCAGGTGTCCAGCGGCATGACCGCCTTGCGGGCGGCCATCGAACCCAACTCGTCCCGGTTGATGTAGATCAAATCCGGGGCCTTGCCGGCGGCAATGGCCGACAGCAGCTGCTGGGTGTCCAGTTCCCCGGCCGGGGCGCTGAGCGTGGCCGGCTTGATGGCCTCCTCGGCCAGGTCGGTGCGGGTGCTGGCCACCTCGTCGGCGTCCCGGTTGAAGCCCATCACATCCAGCTTGCCCTGAAGCTCGGCGTCGGAGGAGAACTCGATGCCTGGATCGTTGTTCTTGTCATTGGTGCTGCCCCGGGCGCAGCCGGTCACGGCGATGGCCGCGACACATGCCAGGGCCAGGGTGCGGACGGCCGGGTGCGCCGGCGGGCGAAGACCGGACGCCGGGGACGGGGAAGAAGAGCGTGACATCGTGACTCCCAGGTGCGCGTGAAGTAACCGGTGCTCAGCGACCGCGCCGGCAGATCCCGGCGCGGGAGCTGAACGTGGTCTCACGATAGAAGCGGTGCCCAGAGTAAGCCATGTCACACGATTTTTAACAGCAAGTACTCAGGTTTAGTGCCCGTTTCCTGGCGAGCGGCGCGCGGAGCGCGGCTATTCGCCGGACTCTTCGTCCTCTTCCTCCAGCTGCAGGTTGCGCCGCTCGTACTCGCGGTGGCTGAACGTCGCCTGGCGCACCGCCTGCTCATCATCGAAGCTCGAGCCGATGGCCCCGCCCATGGTGCCCAGGGATGCGGCCAGCCACGCCAGGTTCAGGTATTCGTCGAGGCTCGCCTCATGGCCCAGCTGTTCGGAGAGGAATTCAATGTCAATGACGGCCAGCGCACCGAGCAGCAGCACCCCGTAGAGCACCAGGTACATGGCGGCGGCCGCCAGCCCCACGGTGACCAGCGTGGCCACGTTGTACAGCACCCAGCGTTCGCGCCTGCGCACCCCGCGCGGGGACTCCCACAGGCGGTTGTGCATGATCAGCCAGGTGGTCAGCACCGCCAGCGAGGTCAGCGTGATCAGGGTCAGCCGGGCGGCGGAGAGGTAGTCGGCCATCTGCCAGATGCTGGTGTAGAACACGCCGAACGCGCCGGTGGCGGCGGCACCGGCCATGGCGGAGGACAGCCGCGGCACCAGGCGCCAGGGACGGTTGCTGCGCACCATCCCGAACACCAGCAGCAGCCGGCCCGAGAGCCCCTCCACCGTGGAGAAGCGGTCCTCCGGCTCCTGCTCGTGCACCACGCTGCCGGTCATTGACAGCAGCCGGTCGGGCATCTTCACCGAGGGCTCGGGGGTCTCGTTGTCCTCGTGCAGTTCCTTGATGGCCCGCAGGACCCAGTCGATCAGGGTGCGGCGCCGGGCCAGGCCCATCATCGGCACCACGATGGTCGCCACCCGATGGGCGCTGCTGACGATCATGCGCACCGGCCGGCCCTCGACGTACTGCGGGATGTCGGTCAGGTAGACCACGTAGTCCCAGCCCAGGCGCTTGCCCAGCGATTCGGCGTGGTCGTTGATCATCACCCGCCCGGCGGCCGAGACCGGCAACGACTGCCGGTCGCTGTCGATCTCCCACAGCTTGCCGCCCTCATCGCGGGTGTTCAGCGTGTGGCGCACCGGCTGCAGGACCCGGCCAGCCAGTGTCTGGGCGATTCCGGGATCGGCAAGCAGCCCCACCGTGTAATCCGGTTCCCGCTGCGGGCTCGCCTCGCCCTCGGACTTGTCCTCTGCGGCCATCTGTTCCTGCCTGTCGATCCCGCCGGTGCTCATGCGCCCCACTTTCCAAGGCGCCATCCGGCGGTGCTGGATATGGCACTGTGGTGGCCGGCCAGGGGCCGGGCCACCACAGTGCCTCGTAGTTGTTCAGTATGGGTCAAGCGGCTGTGTGCCTCCTAGTCCTGCGGTTGGGAAACACCGGAGACCATGTCACCGGTGCGCTCCTCGTCGTAGTAGCGGGCCACGTCGGCCTGGGCGAGCATGCCCACCAGCTTGTGCCCGTCAATGACCGGCAGGCGGCGTACCTGGTGCTGCTGCATGGTCTTGATGGCCTCCTCCACGGAGTCATCGGCGCCGATGGTCACCGGCTTGCCCTGGGCGTAGTCGGCGACCTTCACCCGCGAGGTCTCCACCCCGTCGGCCACACAGTTGATGACGATGTCGCGGTCGGTGATGGTTCCGGCCAGCCGCTCATCGCTGCCGCAGATCGGCAGCATGCCCACATCCAGCTGCCGCATGCGCTGCGCGGCGACCTGGATGGAATCCTGCTCGTTGACGCACTCGGCCGGAGAGGTCATGAGTTCTCGTGCGGTCACTGTTGCCATGGTCCTACTTCCTTCCTTTTCAGGGGAACGGAAGCCGGTCGGCTCCCTGAGTTGTCGATGCCCGCCGCCGCTGCCGATGCGCTGAAGCAAAATCCGCTGCGGCGGCATCCAGACACACCCCCAGCGTGGCCGCTGCCCGGGTCCAGCGGCAATGATTGCCAGCAACCTTTATGCCGTTACCGCCGGCGGGCCAAGCTGGGGGCCGGGCATTCTGTAAGAAACCGATTAAGCGTGTTCCCGCGCCACCGTGCGTGGTACTTGGTAGGGGGTCAGCTGTTGCGTGCGCGGCCGCTGGCACCCCACGTTCCCGAATCGAGGAAAGGCGGAACACCACATGGGTTTCATCGACAAGGCCAAGGATGCGGTGAAGGAAACCATCGACAAGATCAAGGACCCGGACCAGAACCTGGTGGAGAAGGCCTGGCCGGTTTCCGAGGGGAACCCGGACGTGGATGACCGTCCGGAGCCCGGGGAAGAGGATGACCCCACCGTGGGCATCGACCCGGACCTGGACCCCTCCGAGGGCGACCAGTACGACGACGAGCGCTAGGACCACCGCCGGCGGCGGCCACCGCCCGGCGAACCCCCGGCACCAGCCCAACCCAACCGAAAGGCAGGCATGAAGGCACTGACATGGCAAGGCAAACGCAAGATCGAGTACACCCAGGTCCCCGACCCGCAGCTGCAGCAGCCCACCGACGCGATCGTGCGGATCACCTCCACCGCGATCTGCGGTTCGGATCTGCACCTGTACGAACTGCTCGGCCCGTTCATGCAGGAGGGGGACATCATCGGCCACGAGCCCATGGGCGTGGTCGTTGAGGTGGGCAGCGAGGTGCACAACCTCAAGGTCGGGGACCGGGTGGTGATCCCCTTCAACATCGCCTGCGGCCACTGCTGGATGTGCGAGCATGGGCTGCAGTCCCAGTGCGAAACCACCCAGGTCAAGGACCAGGGCAAGGGGGCGGCGCTGTTCGGGTATTCGAAGATGTACGGGCAGGTGCCCGGCGGGCAGGCCGAACTGCTGCGGGTGCCGCACGCCGACTACGGCCCGATCGTGGTGGGCAACGAGCTGCCCGACCACCGCTACCTGTTCCTCTCGGACATCCTGCCCACCGCCTGGCAGGCCGTGCAGTACGCGCAGGTGCCCGACGGCGGGAGCGTGGCGGTCTTCGGGCTGGGGCCGGTCGGCCAGATGGCCTCCCGCATCGCCACCCACCTGGGCTACCGGGTCATCGGGGTGGACCCGGTGGCCGAACGCCGCGACATGGCCGCACGCCACGGGGTGGAAACCCTGAACTTCAAGTCCTCCAGCGCCAAGGAACTGGCGGAAATGACCGGTCGCGGACCGGATTCGGTCATTGACGCGGTGGGCATGGAGGCGCACGGTTCACCGGCAGCCTGGGTGGCGCAGCAGGCGACCGGCCTGCTGCCGGGTCCGGTGGCGGAACTGGCGATGAAGCATGCGGCGGTGGACCGCACCGCGGTGCTGCATTCGGCGGTGTCCTCGGTGCGCCGCGGCGGAACGATTTCCCTCAGTGGGGTTTACGGTGGGGCCGTGACCCCGATGCCGCTGCTGGAGATGTTCGACAAGCAGATCACCGTGAAGCAGGGCCAGTGCAATGTGCGGCGCTGGATCGATGACCTGCTGCCGCTGACCGAGGATTCAGCTGACCCGCTGGGCCTGGACGACCTGGTCACCCACACCGCCCCGCTCTCCCGCGGGCCGGAGCTCTATGAGACCTTCCAGAAGAAGAAGGACGGCTGCATCAAGGTGGTGCTAACGCCCTAGGGAACCACCGGGCCGAACGGTCCCGGAAGAGTGTTCAGGCGCTCTTCCGGGGCCGTTTGGTCTCTGTGGACTTCTTCGCGCTGGAGGTGGTGCCCTTTTTGGCCGCCGGTTTCTTGGCCGCCGTCTTTTTAGCGGCCGGCTTCTTCTCTGCCGACTTTTTGGTCTCCGTCTTCTTCTGCGCGGTTTTCTTCGCGGTGGATTTTGTGGTGCTGGTCTTCTCGTCCGAGGAGTTCTTGGCCGCTGTCTTCGTGGCCGTGGATTTCTTGGTGCCCTTGGTGGCTGTTTCCTTCTTGGCCGCCGTCTTCTTGCCGCCGGACCCCGAATCAGCGTCCTCATCCTCGGCCTCGGCGTCCTTGGCCGGCTTCGAGCGGGTGGCCGCCTTGGCCTTGCCGCCGCGCTTGGAATCGATGCTGCGCTTCAGCGCCTCCATCAGGTCAATGACCTCCCCGGAGGATTCGGTCTCGGCCGGGGCCTCACCGAACGTGGCGTCGGTGTCCAGCGCGTCCCCCTGCTTCAGTTTTTCGTCAATGAGGGTGCGCAGCTCGTTCTGGTAGTCGTCCTCGAACTGGCTCGAATCGAAATCCCCGGTGAACTGCTCCACCAACGCCGCCGACATCTTCAGCTCCTGCGGGGAAATCTTCGCCGCACCATGGGCGGCAGGGAAATCGGCTTCCCGCAATTCATCGCCCCACATCATGGACTGCAGCACCATGACATCGTCACGCACCCGCAGGACGCCCAGCCGGGTCTTCTGGCGCAGCGCGAACTTCACCACCGCCATCAGCTCGGTCTGCTCCAACGTGCGGCGCAGCAGCGCGTAGGCCTTGGGGGACTTGGAATCCGGTTCCAGGTAGTAGCTGCGCTCCAGGGTCAGCGGGTCAATCTGCTCTGCCGGAACGAACTGCACCACATCGATTTCGCGGCTCTTCTCCGAGGGCAGCGCATCCATTTCCTCGTCGGTGAGCACCACGGTCTGCTCACCGGTGTCGTAGGCCTTGTCGATGTGCTGATAGGTGATCTTCTTCCCGCACACCTCACAGCGCCGCTCGTAGCGGATCCGGCCGCCGTCCTTGTCGTGAACCTGATGCAGGTCAATGTCGTGGTCGCTGGCCGCACTGTAGGCCTTGACCGGCACGTTGACCAGCCCGAACGCAATAGAACCTGTCCAGATAGCACGCATAGGCATAGTCAAGCAGGAAGGCAGCGGCGCTGACTAGGGGGCGCAGCAAACTTCATGGTTCTTCCGCCATCACCCGGCCCGCTGTGCGCCGGCGGGGCGGCCAACCGCAAAGCTTGCCATGAGCGGTTGGGCACCGTCACCCGGCAGGGCACAGTGGGAAACAGCGGCACGGGCCTTGAGCAAGGAGCCGGGCCAACGCACGATGGCAGTAGCCGGCACGTGGGAAGCGTGCGGCAGATAAGGGAGGGACGCATGGCTCGGCGGGGCGGCGAACAGAGCGTGAGCATTGACGGACACACCCTGCGGGTCAGCAACCTGGACAAGGTGCTGTATCCGCAGACCGGGACCACCAAGGGTGAGGTGATCGACTACTACGCCCGGGTGGCGCCCACCCTGATCAGCTACGCGGCCTGGCGCCCGGCCACCCGCAAACGCTGGGTCGAAGGGGTCGGTACGGAGGACAAGCCGCTGCAGCCGTTCTTCCGCAAGGACCTGGAGGACTCGGCCCCCAGCTGGATTCCCACCGGGAAGATCCAGCATTCGGATCACGTGAACACCTACCCGCTGGTCAACGAACCGGCGGTCCTGGCCTGGCTCGGGCAGGTGGCCGCCCTGGAAATCCATGTCCCGCAGTGGCGCTTTGATCCCACCCTGAACCCGCAGAACCCGGACCGCATGGTGCTGGACTTGGATCCCGGGCCCGGGGCCGGACTGGCCGAATGCGTTCAGGTGGCCAAGTGGTGCCGGGAAATCCTGGAGGGGATGGGCATGCAGGCGCTGCCGGTGACCAGCGGGTCCAAGGGCATCCACCTGTATGCGCCGCTGGATGGCACCCATACTTCCGAGCAGATCTCCGCGGTCGCCCGTGAGATGGCCCGTTCCCTGGAGCAGGACCAGCCGGAGCTGGTGGTCTCGAACATGAAGCGCTCGCTGCGTGAGGGGAAGGTGCTTGTGGACTGGAGCCAGAACAACGCGGCCAAGACCACCATCTGCCCGTATTCGCTGCGCGGACGCGCCCACCCGACCGTGGCCGTTCCCCGGCACTGGGAGGAACTGGAGGATCCGGACCTGCGCCACCTGGAGTACCCGGAGGTGCTGCAGCGCCTGGAGGAGGGCAACGACCCGCTCACCCCGCTGGCCGATACGGCCAGCACGGATCGGCTGGCCACCTACCGCTCCATGCGCGATGCGGCCAAGACCCCGGAGCCGGTGCCCGAACCACGCACCAAGACCACGCTGCGCACGGTCGGGCAGCAGGCCACGTTCGTCATCCAGAAACACCAGGCCCGCCGCCTGCATTGGGATTTCCGGCTGGAACACGACGGGGTGCTGGTGTCCTGGGCGGTGCCCAAGGGACCGCCGCTGCGCCAGGGCGTGCACCGGCTGGCCGTCATGACCGAAGACCACCCGCTGGAATACGCCAGCTTCCACGGCAGCATCCCCAAGGGGGAGTATGGGGCGGGCACCGTGGAAATCTGGGACACCGGCACCTGCCGGATCGAGGAGTGGGAGGACGACAAGAAGGTCATCGCCGTGCTGGAGGGACGCCCCGACGGTGGGCTGGAGGGCGTACCGCGCCGCTTCGTGCTCATCCACGCGAAGAACATGGGTGGGGAGCGCAACTGGTTGCTGCAGCTGACCAAGGACCAGCCCTCCGAACACGAGCGGTCCGAACCGGAACCGAGCGAGGAACCAGACGCACCGGCTTCCCGCCCCAAGGCCCGGGCCACCCGCAAAACTAACGGCAACGGGCCGAGACCCGCGCAGCTGCCCGAACTGCGTCCGATGCTGGCCACCGCCGGAAGCCTGGGGGACATCGACCCGGACGAATGCTGGTCCTTTGAAATGAAATGGGACGGCTACCGCGCCCTGGTGGGCACCACCGGGGGAAAGCTGAGCATCACCAGCCGCAACGGCAAGGACCTGACCGAGCTGTTCCCCGAACTGGCTGAAATCACCGGGCTGGCCCCGCAGGGCAGCATCCTGGACGGGGAAATCGTGGCGTTGGATTCCACGGGGCGCCCCGACTTCGGGTTGCTGCAGCAGCGGCTGTCCAGCACCGCCAAGTCCTCGCGGTCCACCGCCAAGGCCCGCTCCGGTCCCGGGAAACCGGATGTGCACCTGATGCTCTTTGACGTGTTGGCATTGCCCGGTGAGGGTGGAGCGATGCAGGACCTGACCGATCAGGTCTACCAGGTGCGCCGCGAACGGCTGCAGCAGGCGGTGCGCGAAGGCCGTTTCATCCACATTCCACCGGCCCACCACGGGGCGGCGCCGGACGCGGTGGCCACCAGTGAAGAGCTGGGGCTGGAAGGCATCGTCGCCAAGGAATGCGACAGCAGCTATGAACCGGGCCGGCGCAGCCGCGAATGGATCAAGATCAAGCACCAGGCCCACCAGGAAGTGGTGGTGATCGGCTGGCGGCAGGGCCAGGGGGCGCGCAGCTCCAGCTTTGGCTCCCTGCTGCTGGCCATCCCCGACCAGCAGGGCACCTTGCACTACGCCGGGCGGGTGGGCACCGGGTTCCGCCAGGAACAGCTGACCCAGATTCGCGCCCGCCTTCAGAAGCTCACCCGCAAGACCCCGCCGGCCAAGGACGTGCCGGCCGCCGATCAGCGCGACGCCCACTGGGTCAGCCCGAAGCTGGTCGGCGAGGTGCAATACAGCGAGACCACCCGGGACGGGCGCCTGCGCCATCCGGTGTGGCGCGGCTGGCGCCCGGACAAGGACCCGGAGCAGGTCCGCCGCGAATAACCGCCCACTTATCGCTGGCTGGGATCTTGCTGGACGTCCTTGGGACTGAACCCGGCCAGATGACAGGGTGGTGGCAACCGGTGCGAAACGAACCGGACTCGATCACGGAAAGGAGAAGGACCATGCAAACTTGTGCCAATTGCGGAAACACGGCCCAGGACATGTTCAGTATCACCCGCGACGAGATGACCCGGCACTTTGACAGTTTTGAATGCGCGATCCACATGATGGCCCCGCGCTGCGCGCACTGTCAGTGTGCCATTCTCGGCCACCCGGTGCGCAAGGAGGGCGGAGCGTTCTGCTGCTCCCACTGCGCCGAGGGAAGCGAATCGTCGCAGGTGCCCACGCAGTAATCGCGAAGCACGGCGGCTGGCCGAAGCACCGAGGGCTTCTTCGCACCCAGCCACTATCCGCAACCACCAATTTCCAATTCACCAACCATCAGCAACAGCCCGCCACCGGCGGGAAGTAAGGGGATAGAAATGAAAATCCTGATCCGTCTGCTGAGTCTGGGAGTGTCGATGCTGGCCGGACTGGTCGGCACCAAGCTCATCAGCGCCGTCTGGCGCAAGGGCACCGGCGAAGAGCCGCCGAGCCCGGCCAACCCAAAGGAACAGCAGCAGGCCACCGTGCCCAAGCTGCTGGTCTTCGCCGCGATCTCCGGAGCGAGCGCCGCGGTCATCCAGGCCATCACCAAGCGCTGGACCGGCCAGCTGGAAGCCAAGGTCGGCTAGCCGGCCCGCGGGCCAGAGCCAACAGGAGGCAGCATGACACAGCTCAGTGGGGACTTCCGGCATCCGGCCTTGCTGCTCATCGACCTGCAGAACGCGTTCTTTGAGACCGAGGAGCTGGCCGCCAAGCGCGATCAGGTGGTGGCCAACTGCAATCGCCTGATCGCCGCCGCCCGCGAGGCCGGGGCACCGGTGATCAACGCCCGCACCGTGCACAAGCGCGACGGCTCCACCTGGACCCTGAAGATGCTGGAGGACGAACAGGGTTACCTGTTCGAGGGCACCGAGCAGGCCGAGAACCTGAGTGAACTGGACCTGGACGGGGCCATCAGCATCATCAAGCGGCGCGACAGCGTCTTTTGGAACACCGAACTGCTCACCCAGCTGCTGCAGCACCGGGTCACCTCGCTGATCATGGCCGGGGTGTCCTCGCACACCTGCGTGGCGGCCACCGCCTCGGACGCGTTCGCCGCGAACCTGGCCGTGGTCGTGGCCACCGACGCGGTGGCCTCCGAGGACCCGGATTTTGAGGATGTCACCCTGAAGCTGCTGCGCGAGCAGCACCGCCAGCGCCTGGCCGAAACCTCCTCCATTGTGCGCCTGCTCCAGGTCTCGCACACCCACCACAACGAATCGACCGACCCCAACCCGTTGGAGAATGCACCCACGAACACCGGGCGCGAACGAAAGGACTGAGGACATGACCCTGAACAACTCCGAATTTGACGACGTGCGCCGCGACGAGGACATCGACGAGCCGATCGACGGACGCGACAGCCAGCCGGTCAGCGAAGGCTCCTCCGACGCCCCGCAGACCCTGGAATCCGAGGATCCGCTGCGCGGCCAGGACGCCATTCTGGACGAGGACGACGAACATGCCTTCGGCACCGGGCCGCTGGAGGGCGACGACGAGGAGCGGATCGTGGGCGACCCGCAGCTCGAACAGGACATCGACCCAGGGGTGGACGAAGCCCGGCCCGCCAACCAGGGCGACCACCGAGACGAACCGGACCTGGACTGACCCCAGGGCCTACCCACCCGCCCCGGCTGCCGGCTGGCAGCCGGGGCGCGGCGCGAGAGCACATACAGGAGGCAGCAATGACTGAGCGACTAGTGGCCGATACCCTCGTGGACCGGCTTGCCGAGTGGGGCGTCACCCGCATCTACGGCTACAGCGGGGACGGGATCAACACGTTCCTCGGCGCGCTGCGGCGCAAATCCATGCCGTTCATCCAGGCCCGGCATGAGGAAGCCGCCGGGTTCATGGCGGTGGCGCACAGCAAGTACGCGCTCGGCCAGCTTGGCCAGCAGGCCGATACCGGCACCGGGGTGGACATCGGGGTGATGACCTCCACCCAGGGCCCCGGGGCGGTGCACCTGCTCAACGCCCTGTACGACGCAAAACTGGACAGCATTCCGGTGGTGGCCATCGTCGGGCAGCAGAACCGGCCCTCCCTGGGCAGCGAATACCAGCAGGAAATCGACCTGGAGGGCATGTTCCAGGATGTGGCCGCCTACCGGGAGGAAGTGACCACCGCCGAACAGGTGATCCCGGTGCTTGACCGGGCGCTGCGCACCGCGCTGGCCACCTCCGCGCCCGCCGTGGTGATCGTGCCGCACGACGTGCAGCAGCAGGCCGAAAAGATCCCCGGCGGCTCCCACGGCCAGATTCCCACCGCCGCCAGCTGGCAGCGCTCCAACGCGATGCCCGGCGAAGCCGAACTGCAGCAGGCCGCGGCGCTGCTCGATGACAGCGAACGCATCACCCTGCTGGTCGGCCAGGGCGCCCGGCAGGCCGGGGAACAGGTGCGCCAACTGGCCCACGAGCTGGACGCGGCGGTGGTCACCAGCCTGCTGGGCAAACCTTACGTGGATGAAACCCTGCCCACCAGCGCCGGGGTCATGGGGCACCTGGGCACCTCGGCCAGCGCCGCGGTGATGGAGGAATGCGACGCCCTGCTGATCATTGGCTCCAATGACCCATGGACCGAGTTCTACCCCAAGCCCGGCAGCGCCCGGGGCGTGCAGATCGACATCTCCGCCCAGCGCCCGGGCAACCGCTACCCGGTGGAGGTCGCCCTGGTCGGCGACGCGGCGCTGAGCCTGGAACGGCTCCAACAGCTGATCACCCGCCGCGCCGGTCAGCGCGGCGCCTGGCGGGAACGGGTCGAGGAACACGTGCGCAACTGGCATGAGGTGCGCCGCCAGCGGGCCGCGGTGCCCGCCCGGCCGATCAACCCCGAACTGGTGGTGCGCGAACTGGGCGAACACCTGCCGCACGACGCCCAGCTGGCCCTGGACGTGGGAAGCTGCGTGTACTGGTACGCCCGGCAGCTGATCCTGCCGCCGAATGTGCCCGCCCACCTGTGCAGCACCCTGGCCAGCATGGGCGGGGGAGTGCCCTACGGGATCGCGGCCAAGCTGCTGCACCCGGACCGTCCGGTGGTGGTGCTGGCCGGCGACGGCGGCATGCAGATGAGCGGCAACGCGGAACTGATCACCCTGGCCGCCCAGTGGAAGAACTGGTCGAATCCCGGGTTCGTGGTCTGTGTGCTGAACAACTCCGATCTGGCCGAGGTCACCTGGGAGCAGCGTGAAACGGAAGGGGACCCGCGCTACGAGCAGAGCCAGCAGCTGCCCGGCTTCCCGTTCGCCGAATACGCCCGGCTGCTGGGTCTGGGCGGTATCAAGGTCACCGACCCGCAACAGCTCGGCGCCGCCTGGCACCAGGCGCTGAACGAGGAGCGCCCGGTGGTCCTGGAGGTGCACACCGACCCGGACACCCCGCTGCTGCCCCCGGTGCCGCACCTGATGCAGAAGCTGCCGGACCTGCGCAACGGCCTGGAACAGGAAGGCGATTCCGGCGCCCACGGCCTGGAGCTGCTGGAACGCTACGTGAAAATCGAAACCGACCTGTTCGGTTCGCAGGAGGGATAGCCCATGGAGGTCACCACCGTCGCCGACGGCATCTACCTGGTGTCCGCGGCCAACGTGAACTGCTATGTGGTGGAGGACGAGCAGGGCTGCACCCTCATCGATGCCGGCCTGCCCGCGATGCGCCACGCCCTGGCCGGGCTGCTGGCCGGACTGGAACGCCACGGCAAGCCGCTGCGGGCCATCGTGCTCACCCACGGACACTTCGACCACGTGGGCACCGCCCGCTGGGCCCAGCAGCGCTACCGGGTGCCGGTCTATGTGCACGCCCTGGACCGGCGGCTGGCCGCCCACCCCTACCGCTACCGGTCCCAGGGCAGCCGTCTGCTCTACCCGCTGGCCCACCCGCAGGCCCTGCCCGGGCTCGGGCAGATGATGCTGCATGGCGCCCTGTGGGTGCGCGGGGTGCAGGAAACCGACACCTGGCAGGAGCAGCAGCCGCTGCCGGTGCCCGGCAACCCGGTTCCGATCCACACCCCGGGGCACACCGACGGGCACTGCGCGCTGCACCTGCCCGAGCGTGACGTGGTGTTTTCCGGCGATGCGGTGGTGACCCTGGACCCGTACAACACCCGCACCGGTCCACGGATCGTGGCCAGCGCCGCCACCGCGGACCTTGACCAGGCGCTGCGCTCCCTGGGGCCCATCGCCCAGACCGAGGCCCGCACGCTGCTCAGCGGCCACGGCCAGCCCTGGCATTCCGGGGCCCGAAGCGCAGTGGAGGAGGCCCGGAAGGCGAAAGCCGACTAGGTCACCAGCCCACCAGAGCCTTCCGAGCGTATTCGATCGAACCCGCGTCCCCGCCCCGTCCAACTTCGGACGGGGCACGGACGCGGCCGTGTCAGACGGAATCGGTGGAATCCGCGGAGGCCTCCTGGGTGAAGAAGGAAACCTTCCCGCTGGCCTCCATGATCGCCAGGCGGATCTCACTGTATTTTTCGATGCCCGACTGGCGGGCCAGCATGCTCAGCTCGTCAATGCCGATGCGTTCACGGTGCAGCGCCTTGCGGTCAATCTGCCCGTCGCGCACCAGCACGATGGGCCGGCCCTGGGTGATCTTGCCGAACTTTGGCCAGCGCATGTTCGCATAGCCCAGGATCGCGGCGAGCAGGACCACGGTGGTCACCGCCAGCAGGCTGCCGGTCAGGCTGCGGTCGTTCATGGTGATTCCCTGCTGGACCAGGTCACCCAGGACCACGAAGACCACCAGTTCAAAGGAGCTCAGCTCCCCGAGGGTGGCCCGCCCCGCGGCGCGGGTGACCAGCCAGATAATGAAGAAGGCGATGGCTGCACGGATGACTATTTCCATTACGGAATCCTCCAGGTCTTGAAGTCAAGCGCAGCCGTCTCGGGTTTGCCGGTGTCCACGGTGAGGGTACCGGCGGTGGCCGGCTCCCACTCCTCGGACGCTTCGCCGGTCAGTTTCAGGTGAAACTCCTTGGCACCGGGTTCGGTGGCCAGGGTGAGCTGGATGTTCCCATCCCCATCGGCGGTCTGCGATTCGGGATCAGGGTAGATGTCCAGACCCTCGAAGAAGGAGAGGTACTCTTCGGTGAGCCCCACCGTGATCGTCTCCGGAAGGCCCTCGGAGTCATTGATGTCCAGTTCAAGCTCGATCTCATTGCCGGCCCGGGCCACCGACGGATAAGACAACTCCACGTTGCCGTTCTGCAGGTTTTGCGAGACCGTGGCCTCCCGATCAAAGGAGTGGGCCAGGGCCGCGAGGATGAACAGCGCCGTCGTCATCAGAATTAGAAGGCTGGCCAGTCTCCGCCTGCGGTTCTCATCCTCATCGATCACGTCATCCAGCGTTGAATCATTGACCTTCGCCTGGTAGATGTTCCGCATCGTCTCCTCCTGTCGATTTCTCCCCGAAAGGCTGAGCATTGAGCAGGGACAAAAACTGCATTATTCATACTCTCTATCACTGATGCTAGTTCTATTTCCCTTGTCAGAGTCTGGTTTCAGGATTCTCTCAGACAGCACCGAGTTACGGAAGAGGGGTGAGCGAAACAGTTTCGACAACGGGGCTCCCAGCCCTAAAGGACACTGGTAATCCTTGTTCTGCTCGGGGAGCAGCAACGAGAATCGTAGGCAACTGGAGTCTAGGAGACCTTCGGTTCATCAGCCTTATCGCAAGGACACATTCTCGAGACTTTGGGAAGGTGGTTATGGAACGCAGGAGCTTGAACCGGCCAGTGTTGGAAAAGTATTTGCGGGAGCACGCGCTAGCCTCACAGATGTGCCTCCGGTATCTGGGAGCTGTTTGTCATCAGTGGCGCAACACCGACCTCGGCCCGGAGCTGGCGAAGATGTATGAGCAGGTGCGTGATGACCATAATGACCTGCGCGCAATCATGGGCCGTCTGGGGTTTGAGGAGATTAGTGGTTGCAGGGTACGCATCGGCAACAAGTGTCTGTCCGACCGTTTTTCCACAATCAAGATGGGCATTCCACCGACAATGGCCGGTACTCAGATGCAGCTGGACGCGGTATGCGGTCTGCTGAGTTCGAAACTGGCCATGTGGAACACGCTGCTCTCGCTGGTGACCAGCGAGGAACGGCTGAACCCAGTCGAACTGATCAGCCTGGCCGAGCGCGGCCAGTGGCAGATTGACCGGGTGCACAGCCTCAGCAGCCAGATGCGGCCAGAGCAGTTCACCTACACGCGTCGGTGACCAGCACAGTGAGGCTGGGATACCAGAGTTGGCCAATACCTTTTTCGGGTAGGACCAGAAAACTCTGTGGGGTACCGCAGCACGGTACCCCACAGAGCGGTAAAGAAATGGGTTGATATGGGAAGGGGGTTGAGTCCTTGTCTAGGCGATTGCCAATGGTGAGGGCGCACGCCAGTAGGTGGGGATCTGGGTAGTCAGCAGCTCGGGCACACGCAGGGCCACGGCGCTGTAGCGCCAGAACCGGACCCGGAATGTCTCCCACAGTTTCGGGACGACCTTTTCATAGAGGCAGCCGATGGTTTCGTCCTTGCCCCAAACGTTCACGACTTCAAGCGCAGAGGTGCCCAAGGTGACGCGCAGCAGGCATAGCCGTTCCGGCTCCTGCTCCAGCATCGCGACGTAAACCGGGGTTTCATGTAGCGACACGAGCGCCATTACATCTTCCAGCGGTTCGTCGCTTCGGGTCATAATGATCGGAGTGCCAGGCACCCAGCCATGAGATTCCAAATGCTTTCTGCCGTACCGTGAGCCTAAGACCTCGGCAACGAGTTCGGCAGTCCGTGAACGCACCATGCGGTTCGTCATTTTCTACCTCCTTCAATTGAAAGTGTTCCGGGTGGAACTACCCGGAAAGCCCCGCGAGTATCGGCGCTGCCCCGACTCCAACCCCGGCTTGCGGATCAGCCAAAGGTAGGAAGTAGCGACGACCAAGGGCGTAGCCCTGACCCTAGCTGTGAAGTCAATCCCAAACTAGAGGCGGTGACCGGGGCCACTTTTTACTGTGGCAAAAAGGTTCCTCCATACGGCGCCGGCCTTTGGCGAAGCGGTCGGATGGGCTTGTGAATTAATCCTCCAAGTCCCTTCTGACAAACGTCCAATATTAGGAACTGGTGTTGTTACTCCTCTTGAGTGGGAGGCGATATGTCCGGGAAGGCGACCGATGCTTCCACGCTCGAAGCTGGGAACAAGCTGAGTGCGGCGCCTTTAGTTCTCCGGAGTGACTTGCAGGTTCGGTGCGGACAGCGCTATCCACTACGATCGAACCCGGGCGCCAACGAAGCCGTACCGTTAATCAACGCGGCACAAAGAAAAAGAGGGATTGATGAAACATCCACAGCCCAGCCAGATCCTGGAGGGGCGGGCGCTGCTGTTCGCGGTGCTGGCGCTGTCTATGGGTGGCTTTGGCATCGGAGTCACCGAATTCGCCATCATGGGTCTACTTCAGGAAGGCGGAGCGGATCTGGGCGTGAACAACGCCCAGATGGGGCTGATGATTAGCGCCTACGCCATCGGCGTCGTTGTGGGAGCGCCCATACTTACGGCGCTCGCGGCGAAGATCCCCCGCAAGCGCGCGGTGCAGTACCTGATGATCTTCTTCACGCTGGCCAACTTTTCCTCGGCCCTGGCACCCGACTACGGAACGATGCTGTTCACCCGCTTTCTCTCCGGGTTGCCGCACGGCGCCTACTTCGGCCTGGCTGGCGTGTTGGCCGGTTCCCTGGTGCCCGCTTCGATGCGCGGCCGGGCCATCGCCTGGGTCATGCTGGGCCTCTCGGTCGCCAACGTCGCCGGGGTGCCGCTGGTGACCAAGTTGGGTCAGGAGGCCGGCTGGCGTTCCATGTTCCTCGTTGTGGCAATCGTTGGACTGCTGACGCTGCTGATGCTCAGCATTTTCGTCCCATGGCGCAAGGCCGAGGCCGGAGCAAGTATCCGCCGGGAACTCTCGGCGCTTAAGAGTCTGCAGGTGTGGCTTGCCATGGCCACCGGCGTGGTTGGCTTCGGAGGGTTCTTCGCCGTCTATTCCTACATCAGCCCCACGCTGACCGACGTGACCGGTATGGACATCGGCCTGGTTCCGATCGCGCTGGCGCTCTACGGGGTGGGCATGGTGGTCGGGTCCTTGGTTGGCGGCCGGCTCGCGGATTGGTCCGTATTCGGTGCCATCAAGCTGACCTCGGTGATCATGGTGGTGGTCATGATCATCTTCGGGCTGGTCACCAGTTGGCTGATCCCCGCCTTCATCATGGTCTTCATCATGGGCGCCACCGGTTCGCTGCTGATCCCGAGCCTGCAGACGCTGCTCATGGATTCGGCGCCCCATGCCCAGTCGCTCGCCGCATCCCTGAACCACTCGGCACTGAACGTTGCCAACGCGATGGGCGCGGCGTTGGGCGCAGCGGTGATCAGCGCTGGTTTCGGCTACCGAGCCCCGGCATTTGTCGGCGCCATTTTGGCGGCCCTTGGGTTGGTTCTGGCCGTGATCACCGAATATCGCTCGCGCAAGCTCGGGCTGAAGATCGGCCGGGAAGCACTGGCTGAGACGGAATCCTCCGCTCGGTAGATCCTGACGGGTATGGAGGCGGCGCGACGCCCACGGTCCCGTAGATGAGGAAGGTTGGTTCTCCGGTTAAGGCCGAAGAACCACCCTTCCTTGATTCAGCGCAAGCCTACTGGCTGGCGTCCGCTCCAATATTGAACATCCAGGTGACCCCGTAGCGGTCGGTCAGCTGGCCAAAGTAGTCACCCCAGGGTGCTTGCTCCAGCGGGATGTCGATGTGTGAGTCCTTGCTGAGCTTAGACCACCATTCCTTGAGCGTATCGATCTCGGATGGCCCATCCTCACCGCTGCCGCTGATGGCGATTGTTCCATTGGGACCGACGTTCATGTCTGGGTGAGTGTCCGAGGCCATCAGATGCAGCCCGCGATCCACATAGAGCGAGGAGTGCATGATCTGATCCGCTACCTGTGGGTTGGTTTCCCCGGCACCTTCGGCGAAGGTCATGAAACTCAGTTCACCCCCAAACACCGAATGGTAGAGTTCCATCGCATCACGGGCGACTCCGCCGTAGCGCAGGTAGGGAGTCATTGCAACGGTCATTGGTTTCCCTCTCGTCTCATGGGAGCGAACTGTCCCGCGCTCATTCTTCCAGCTTGGGGTGGAACGCGGAAGGGTGCAGTGTGAGCAGCGTCTCGTGAGCTCGATTGGCGTTCAGGGCGGAGGTTCGGGTAGAGTTTTATCTCGGTTCGAAGGGAAGAAATTCCCCGGCAACCACACCTTCATCTGGGGGTATGGCGCAGTTGGTAGCGCGTCTGCATGGCATGCAGAAGGTCAGGGGTTCGAATCCCCTTACCTCCACCAGTAAAAAGTCCCGAGGCATCGCAAAATGCCTCGGGACTTTTTTATTTGCCTGATCTTTTCCGTCGGACTGGCGTTCGGTGGTCCGGCGGGAAAGGCTTGCCCGGCTTCGGCGCGGTAGCCGATAGCGTGCTGCCGTCAGCGTTTGCCGCTACGAAATGCCTGTCGGGAGTTTATGTGCTGGTAGATGCATGGAGCCTGGAACAGTACGGCCGCAGATGCTGCCGCCAACGCGATGCCGAATGCCACCATGGTCGTTTTCCGTGCCTGCAGGGCGGCCCATGAATGAGCCTTCCTCGAGACAGCTCGCCCAGGTTGGGGCTATGACGAATACGGTGAGTATCAGCCCGGAGACGTGCACCGAGGCCCGCAGACTGAGCAGGGTATGGAGTCGTCTATTTTGTTGCGCCCTGCACTTGCAGAACGTCGAGCGGATCGTGCCCGGCGCGCGGGTGCGCTCCCATGAATCTGCAGTAGTTAAGGGAAGCCGTTTACTGCTTGACTCGACTCCAGAGCGGAGTACACTCATAAATGAGTTCACTCATTATTTGATTGAGGATCGTGAGGACATGGCGCAGTTGTCGCGGCGGGACCGCAATGCACGAGAAAAACAAGAGCGGATCTTCCGCGCCGCTTCGGAACTTTTCGCCGAGCGCGGCTACGGGGCCGTGACCACTCAGGAAATCGCCAAACGTGCCGACGTCGCCGATGGCACCTTGTTCCGGTACGCGGCCTCCAAAAGTGAACTGCTGCTAATGGTGTACAACGAGGAATTTCGTGCCGCCCTGGAAGCCGGTGAAGCTCATGCTCAGCAGTCAGATCGGCCCGTCGAAGCCATCATGTCGCTGCTGGAGCCAGCGCTGGCCCGTGCCCGCCAGCAAGCCGAAAACAGCGCCGTCTACCAGCGCGAGCTGCTCTTTGGGGTCGCGGCAGAGCGTTATCGCTCCGAAGGCCTGGCCCTGGTGTCCCGCATCGAGAAATCAATCGCCGCGGTTATCCAGGCCGCAGCGGATGATCGCGGACTGGTCCAAGACCCGCAGGCAATCCGTGTCGCCAGCGCCGCGATCTTCGCGGCCATGCACCTGACCATTGCCCGTTCAACGACCGGTGCACACGGCGGAGCGGACGTCTTTGCCGACCTCAACGACCAGGTGTCCCAGATCGTGGCCGGGGTTCTGGCCACCCTGCCATCTGGAACCTGACCCCGGTGCCCGTACCTCCGGGTGACAGAACCACGACAAACTTGCCGGTTCCGCAGACAAGGCAACCGGTCATCAAGAAAAGGAGTAAGGCTATGAGCAGCATCAACAAGGTGACCGTGCTCGGCACGGGAGTTCTGGGATCGCAGATCGCATTCCAGAGCGCCTACAGCGGCTTCGAAGTCACTGCGTACGACATCTCCGATACGGCGCTGATCGGTGCGAAGGAACGCTTCGCCAAGCTTGTGGAAACCTACAAGGCCGAGGCCGTGGCAGGAGCCAACGAGGGGAAGGCCGACCAGGCGCTGACCCGCTTGAGCTATTCCTCGGATCTAGCCGACGCGGTGCGCGATGCCGACCTGGTGATCGAAGCGGTGCCCGAGGCCCTGGCCATTAAGCAGCAGACCTATGAGAAGCTCGCAGCGGTGGCGCCGGAAAGCGCGATCTTTGCCACCAACTCCTCCACCCTGCTGCCAAGCGCGATGAAGGACTTCACCGGGCGGCCCGAGAAGTTCCTGGCACTGCACTTCGCGAACAAGATCTGGCAGTTCAATACCGCCGAGGTCATGGGCACTGCGGACACCGATCCGGCAGTGTTCGAACAGATCGTGCAGTTTGCCAGCGAAATCGGGATGGTGCCCATCCCGGTGTACAAGGAGAAGTCCGGCTACGTGCTGAACTCACTGCTAGTTCCGTTCCTCAACGCCGCGGCGGAGCTGGCCGCCGGCGGCTACGCCGAACCGCAGGACGTGGACAAGGTCTGGCGGATCGCCACCGGCGCCCCCATGGGGCCGTTCCAGATCTACGACGTCATTGGGCTGACCACCCCGTACAACATCCTCGCCCACGGCGATGAGAAGGACCAGAAGCTGGCGGCCTGGCTGAAGGAAAACTACATCGACCAAGGCAAGCTCGGCATCGCCAGCGGCTCCGGGTTCTACACCTACTAGCAACACCAGGGCGCGCACCCAACACGTCACGCCACACACCGCTCGTGTGCATGACCCGGGTGGCGCCGCCAGCGAAAGCCGTGCTCTGCCGTCCAGATCAACGCCTGGAGAGGTGTTCCCGGCCCTCTGAACCCCCTAGACAGCGGGCCGGTGATGCAGAAGCATGGACAGGAGTGCACGGTGGAATGAGGAGACTGGAATGCAGCGCGAGGAAGCACCGGGCCCTGGCGGGCCCACTGCGGCGGCGAACCGGGCAAGGATCAGCATTCAGGGCGTCCGGGTAGGGCACTGGAGCGATCCCCGGGCGATGACAGGATGCACGCTCATCGAGCTGCCCGAGGGCAGCGTGGGCTCCTATGAGGTGCGCGGTGGTGCCCCGGCCACGCGGGAACTAGATGTGCTGCACCCGCAAAAGACCGTGGCCCGCGTGGATGGAGTGCTGCTCACCGGCGGTTCGGCGTTCGGCCTGGCAGCCGCCGACGGGGTGATGCGCTGGATGGAGGAGCAGGGGCGCGGGGTGCCCACCCCGGCCGGCAGTGTGCCGATCGTTCCGGCCCTGGGGCTCTTTGACCTCGCGCTGGGTGAGAGCAGCATCCGCCCGGACGCCCAGGCCGGCTACCGGGCGGCCAGCAGCGCTGCCGCCGAATTTGAGGTGGGACCGGTTGGGGCGGGTACCGGGGCGCGCTCGAGTCAATGGCGCGGTCCAGGGCAGGCACACCGCGCCGGCCTGGGCTTTGCCGAACACCGGCTGGGGCAGCTGCGAGTCGCGGCGATCTGCGCCGTCAATGCCTTCGGCGACATCCGGCAGGAATCCGACCCGCCCTCCTTCTCCGCGGCCGAAGCCTTCGCCGCCCTGGCCTCCAGACCGCTGCCGCGCACCCACACGACCATCGGGGTGGTCATCACCAACGCGCAACTGGACAAGGTCGGCTGCAAGGTGGTGGCCGAGGGCGGGCACGACGGGTTGGCGCGGGCGGTCTTCCCGCCGCACACCCGGATGGACGGAGATGCCCTGATCGCCGTGGCCACCGGGCAGGTGTCCGCCCCAGTGGACACCGTGCGGATGCTGGCGAACGCCGCCGTCGCCGACGCGATCCGCTCGCGCGGCTAAACCCGCCCACCGCGGCTTCGGCAGGCGGGACACCGGTCCCGGGGTTACTGCACGTCCGAGTCCGGGGGAGCGATCCGCATGGTGCGCTGCGGGCTGACCGACTCCACCTTCTCCACCTGGCGCAGCGCGTCAACGTGCTCCGCCGTGGTGGTGCCGGTGACCTGGCCCAGGGTCTTGAGCACGTTGTCCACCATCAGCCCCGCGGCGCGCAGCTTCTCGGCGACGTCATCAATCTGGGCCAGGTCCTCGGAGCGGATCGTGACAATCACCGTCTCGGTCACCTGGGATTCCTGCTTCTTTTCGTCCATCGCACCCTACTTCGTGTTGACCGCACCGGGTTGTTCGGGCCGGCACCGCGGCTCCGATGCCCCTGGCGGTGCGGCGTCTGGATGTGCCTTGGCTCCTAGGCCTGGGCCGGGGGCGGGGCCTGGGTC
This sequence comes from Glutamicibacter sp. BSL13, assembly GCF_052928425.1. Classification (NCBI taxonomy): domain Bacteria; kingdom Bacillati; phylum Actinomycetota; class Actinomycetes; order Micrococcales; family Micrococcaceae; genus Glutamicibacter; species Glutamicibacter sp. BSL13. The sequence continues at coordinate 3,567 of NZ_JAVGCZ010000033.1, read as the reverse complement.
ATCCCGGCCCCCACGTCCACGGAGAACTGCTCCAGGCGTTCGCCTTCCTGCACCAGCTCCGCCCACAGTTCCCGGGCCCGGAAGCCGGTGGCCTCGCACAGCAGGGCTGCGACTCCGGCAACGTGCGGGGTGGCCATCGAGGTGCCGCTGATGGTGTTGTAGCGTTGCTCGCCGGGCCACGAGGAGTAGATGCGCACCCCGGGTCCGGAGATGTCCACCTGCCCGCCGCGGCCGGGCAGCGTGCGGGCGGAGAAGTCGGCCACCTTCAGCCCCTCGTCCAGGGCCGCCACCGCCATGACGAACGGGCTGTTCGCCGGGGCGCCGACGAACCCGTAGTTCCCCTGGGGGCGGCGGGCGTTGTTGCCGGCCGCGGCCACGATCAGCGACCCCAGCTCCAGGGCCCGGCGTCCGGCGGCCACATAGGGCGGGTGCACCTCCCGCACGTCCGCGCCCAGCGACATGGAGATCACCTGGCACTCGTTCTCCAATGCCCAGTCGATCCCGCCCAGGATCTGGGCGTCGGTGCCCGAACCCGAGTTGCCCAGCACCTTGCCGGCGAAGATGCTCGCCCCGGAAGCCACCCCGTAGCCGCGCTGGCCGGGCACGCCGCGCGGGCCGCAGGCGGTGCCGATGCAGTGGGTTCCGTGCCCGTGCCCGTCTAGGGCGTCCTCACCCTCCACGAAGGACTTGGTGGTGACCTGCCGGCCGGCGAAGTCCGGGTGGTTCTCGTCGAACCCGGTGTCCAGCACGGCCACCTTCACCCCGGCCCCGGTGTACCCCGATTCCACGGCCTTCACCGCCTGCAGTCCCCAGGTCAGCTCGTCGGTGTCCGCGTATGCCGGCCGCTCGGCCGCGGCCACGTCCCCGGTGTTGACCTGGATGCGGTAGATCCGTTCGGGCACCACCTTCATCGGCAGGCGCCGGGAGGCGCAGCGTTCGCGCAGCTGTTCGACCTGCCCGGACTCGCTGTCCACCACGGCCATGCCCAGCCGGGGAAAGTAGTGCTTGAGCGAGTAGCCCTCGTCGGAAAGCACCTCGGGCGCCTGCTCCTGCAGCACCCCCAGGCTGGTCATCGGGGTGCCCACCGGCTCGGCGCCGTCGAAGATGACGACGTAGCGTCCGGGGATCGCCTCGGAGGTGATGCTCACGGACAGCGGCTCATCGGGATCGAACATGACCAGCTCCTTTTCACGGCGCGCCGCCGGGATGAACCCCTGGCAGCCACGGGTATCGGCCTACTCAGGCGAGTACCCAGCACTCTACTCGTCCCGCCCGCCGCTGGGTAGGTCTGCCCGCCCCCGGCAGCTGGTGCCTCCGATGGCCTAGCGCCGCAGGGCACGCAGCGCCTCAAAGCCCAGGATCAGCAGCGCCAGGGCCAGCAGGCCGTAGACGGCCAGATCCGTGGGCGCCAACCGCTCGCCCAGCAGCAGCGCGACGGCCACCAGGATCAGCGGCTCCAGGTAGGAGAGCAGGCCAAACAGCGGCAGCGGCAGCAGCCGGGACGCCGCCAGGTAGGCCACCATCGCCACCGCCCCGCATACGGCGATCACCGCGACGCCCGCCTGCTGTCCGGGCTGATGCGACGGACCGGGCAGGACGGCCAGCAGCACCAGGGCCGGCGGGGTCAGCACCGCGGCCTCCACCGCAAAACCGGCCCGGTGATCCAGCCCGGTGTGGTGCCGCAGCATGAAGTACACCGGATAGACCAGGGCGATGAACCAGGTCACCCAGGAGAACGTCGGAGCCACCGCGATCTTCAGCGCCAGCGCCAGCGCGGCCACCACGACGCTGAGCCACTGCAACATGGAGACCGGGGACTTGAACACAAAGCGCCCGCCGAGCACCAGGGTGATGGGCAGCAGCAGGAAACCCAGCGAAGCGTCCAGCGCCTTGCCGTGGGCCGGGGCCCAGACGAACAGCCACAGCTGCACGCCCACCATCAGGCTCAGCGGCAGCAGCAGCCACAGGTGGGTGCGGCGGGCGGTGAGCAGCGTGAAGTATTCCCCCAGGGCGCGTCGACCCGAGGACAACAGCAAAGCCGGAAGATAGCAGCCCAGGATCGCCAGCACCCGCCAGGCAAAGACATATTCGGCCGAGGCCTGCACCCTGCCCGAAACCAGGAAGATGACGCCAAAGAGCAGGGAGGCTCCCACCGAGGCGATCACGCCGCGGCCCGTTGTGCCCGAGCCAGAACGCACAGAACCTCCCTGGGTGTGGTGAGCGGGTGACCGGCCGCGCTCCGGCGACGGGCGCGAACCTCAATTCCCCAGCATTGCCCAGCGGTTGCGGGAGCACAACTTCATGTCCGTGCCCATGGGCACCGCCCCCTGCGCCACCACACGAGAGCCAATAAATCGTACTTATTGTTCTAGTTGATCCTATATATCTGCTATAACTGAGAGCGGACGCGCCCTCCGGCAGCCACCGGGGTCGGCCGTCACTGAGTGCGACGTCGAGGTCGACCGGGGTTCCCGTGGTTGTCGGCGTCGTGAGCAACAACCCCCACGCCTGCTGCGGCAGGCACAGAGAAGGAATCCGCATGAGCCAGCTCTTTGACCTCACCGGACGCCTGGCACTGGTGACCGGCTCCTCCCGCGGCATCGGCCGCGAACTGGCCGCGGCGCTCGCCGAGGCCGGTGCAACGGTGATCCTGCACGGACGCGACCCCCAGCGGCTGGCGCAGACCGTCGCGCAGTTCACCGACCGCTTCGGCGCCGAACGCATTCACCACACCTGCTTCGACGTCACCGACGCCACCGCGGTGGCCGAAGCCATCACCCGCATCGAAACCGAGATCGGCCCGCTGCGCATCCTGGTCAACAACGCCGGCATCCAGCACCGGGTCCCGCTGCTGGAACTGGCGGCCGAGGATTGGCAACGGGTCATTGACACGAACCTGACCAGCGCGTTCCTGGTTGGCAGGGAAGCCGCGCGCGGCATGGTGAAGCGCGGCGCGGGCAAGATCATCAACATCTGCTCGGTGCAGACCGACCTGGCCCGGCCCACCATCTCCGCCTACACCGCCGCCAAGGGCGGGCTGCGCAACCTCACCCGCGCGATGACGTCGGAATGGGCCGGCCACGGAATCCAGGTCAACGGCATCGCCCCGGGCTACATCCACACCGAAATGACCCAAAACCTCGTCGACGACGAGCAGTTCAACTCCTGGATCCTGGGCCGCACCCCGGCCAACCGCTGGGGCACCGTCGCGGATCTGGCCGGACCGGCCATCTGGCTGGCCTCCGACGGCTCCAACTACGTCAACGGGCAGACCATCTTCATCGACGGAGGCATGAGCGTTGTCGTCTAACCCCACTGCCACGCAAACCACCGCGGTCATCGCCCATGCGGCCGGGGACCTGCGCGTCGCCGAGATCCAGCTGCCGGCTCCCCGGCCCGACGAGGCCCGCGTGGCCATCGCCTACGGCGGGATCTGCGGATCCGACCTGCACTACTGGCAGCACGGGGCTGCCGGCGAATCGATCCTGAAGGCCCCGATGGTGCTCGGGCACGAGATCGTGGGCACCGTGCTGGAAGCCGCCGCCGATGGCAGCAGCCCGACCGCCG
>NZ_JAVGCZ010000032.1:0-32508 GCF_052928425.1 Glutamicibacter sp. BSL13 | reverse complement strand
GCAACGGCCGCTGCGCTTCCCTCAGGGGGAAGCGCAGCGGCCGTTGCCGGTGTGCCGGGGACTAGGAGGCGTAGGCGCCGGTCAGCAGCACGGCGCCGCCGTCCACGCCCTTGGCGCCCTGCACGAAGTCGGCGCCGGCGGCGGAGGCCGACTCATCCAGCTTCTCAACCTCGCCCATGACCCAGGCGCCCATGTTCAATGCGTTCAGCAGCTCCACGGCCCGGTCGGCCACTGCGGCGTCCACCACCGCGACCATGCCCACGCCCAGGTTCAAGGTGCGCTCCAGGTCCGCCTGCGGGACGTTGCCCAGTTCGCCGATGGTGCGGAACACGGCCGGCAGCGCCCAGGTGGAGCGATCCACACGGGCCATCAGGCCCTGGGGCAGCACGCGGGCCAGGTTGGCGGCCAGCCCGCCTCCGGTCACGTGGCTGAAGCCGTGCACGCCGAAGCGGTCCGCGCCGTTCAGCTCGTTGACCAGGTCAAGACATGCGGAGGTGTAGATGCGGGTGGGCTCCAGCAGCTCCTCGCCCAGGGTGCGTCCGAATTCGGGCACCTCGCGGGTCAGTTCCCACTTGGCGTGCGCAATCACCCGGCGCACCAGCGAGTAGCCGTTGGAGTGGATGCCCGAGGAGGCCATGCCGATGACCACGTCACCGGCCTGCACGCGCTCCGGGCCGAGCAGCGCGTTGGCCTCGATGACCCCGGTGGCCGCGCCGGCCACGTCGTATTCGTCCTCGCCCAGCAGGCCCGGGTGCTCGGCGGTTTCCCCGCCGACCAGTGCGGTGCCGGCCAGCTTGCAGCCCTCGGCGATGCCGCGAACAATGTCGGCGATGCGCTCGGGGATGACCTTCCCGCAGGCGATGTAGTCGGTCATGAACAGCGGCTTGGCGCCCACCACCACGATGTCGTCCACGACCATGCCCACCAGGTCCTGGCCGATGGTGTGGTGGATGTCCAGGGCCTGGGCGATGGCGACCTTGGTGCCCACCCCGTCGGTGGAGGTGGCCAGGTAGGGCTTGCGGTACCCGGTGAGGAAGGAGACGTCGAACAGCCCGGCAAAGCCGCCGACCCCGCCGATCACGTTCTGGGTGTGGGTGGCCTTGATCGCACCCTTCATCAGCTCGACGGCGCGGTCACCGGCCTCGACGTCGACGCCGGCGCCGGCATAGGTGATGGAGGTGGGCTGCTCTTTGCCGCTCATGGCAGATCGGTCCTTTTCTGTCGTGAACACCCGCGCAGCTGCGCGCGGAAGAATCGGGAACGTGGAACGTGGGCGGCGCAGCGGCGGGTGCCCGCGCCGCGGGGGACTAGCTGACGGCGTCGAACTCGGCGTCCGGGCCCGGCTCGCAGCCGGCCTGGGCGGTGCGCTCCAGCAGGTTCTTGCCGCGCCGGGAGGAGTCCGGCAGCTTGATCGGGTACTCGCCGGTGAAGCAGGCGGTGCACAGCCGTTCGCGCGGCTGGTTCGTGGCCGAGATCATCCCGTCCTCGGAGATGTAGGCCAGGGAGTCCGCGCCGATCGACTTGGCGATCTCATCCACGGCGGCGCCGTTGGCGATCAGCTCGGCGCGGGTGGCGAAGTCAATGCCGTAGAAGCACGGCCACTTCACCGGCGGGGAGGAGATCTTCACATGCACCTCGGCGGCGCCGGCCTCACGCAGCATGCGCACCACGGCGCGCTGGGTGTTGCCGCGCACGATCGAGTCGTCCACCACCACCACGCGCTTGCCCTTGAGCACCGATTCCAGGGCGTTGAGCTTGAGCTTGATCCCCAGCTGGCGCAAGGTCTGGCTTGGCTGGATGAAGGTGCGCCCCACATAGGAGTTCTTCACGAAGCCGTGGGTGAAGGGGATCCCGGATTCCTCGGCGTAGCCGATGGCCGCCGGGGTGCCGGATTCGGGAACCGGGATCACGATGTCGGCCACCGCGGTGTTCTCGCGGGCCAGCTGGCGGCCCATCTCCACGCGGGATTCGTAGACCGAGCGCCCGGCGATGGAGGCGTCGGGGCGGGCCAGGTAGACGTATTCGAATACGCAGCCCTTCGGGTTGGCCTGGGCGAAGCGCTGGGAACGGACCCCGGCCTCGTCGATGGCGATCAGCTCACCCGGTTCAATTTCACGGATGAAGGACGCACCCACGGTGGCCAGGGCCGGCTGCTCGGAGGCCACCACCCAGCCGCGGTCCAGGCGCCCGAGCACCAGCGGGCGCACGCCGTGCGGGTCGCGGGCGGCGTAGAGCGTGTTTTCGTCCATGAACACGAAGCAGAACGCGCCCTCGATCTTCGGCAGCAGCCCCAGCGCCGTCTCCTCCAGGGTCTGGCCCTCGGAGCCGCCCAGCAGGGAGGTGACCAGCGCGGTGTCGGTGGTGTTGCCCTGGGCGATTTCGCCGGTGATCTTCCCGCCCTCGGCGTCGATCTTGGCGCGTACCATCTCGGCCAGGTCCGCTGAGTTGGTCAGGTTGCCGTTGTGGGCCAGGGCCACGGTGCCGGACTTGGTCGGGCCCAGGGTCGGTTGGGCGTTGGCCCAGTGGCTGGAGCCGGTGGTGGAGTAGCGGCAGTGGCCGATGGCCAGGTGCCCGCTCATAGAGTTCAGGGTGTTCTCGTCAAAGACCTGGGAGACCAGGCCCATGTCCTTGTAGACGTTGATGCGTTCCCCGTCGGAGGTGGCGATGCCCGCGGACTCCTGCCCACGGTGCTGCAGTGAGTACAGACCGTAGTAGGTCAGTTTCGCTACTTCCTCGCCCGGTGCCCACACACCAAAGACACCGCACTCGTCCTGCGGTCCCTTGTCGCTTGAAAGGAGGTCATGATTCAGTTTTCCATCGCCACGCGCCATGTCAGTATTCTCTCATGTATCCGGGTCGGGGTCGGCCAAAAGGGTGGTTCGTTACAGGCTGCCCGGCTCTACGCAGTTCACCGGATCTGCCCGGCGTTCTAGGGGTGTTCGCGGTGCGGGGTCTCGGTGTGGGACGGTTCGTCCTGCTGCACCGGCACGGCCAGGCGGCGGACCGTGTGGCGGGCGCTGACCCGGTCCAGCACCAGGTAGACAACGGCGGCCACGGCCAAGCCGATGGCGGCACAGAAGGCGGCGAAGAAACCGACGGTGGCGGCTACGGTGTAGTTCGGGGAGGGTTCTCCCAGCAGGGCGATGATGGTGCCGGCCAGGGCGCCGGCGACCCCGCCGGTGGCAAGGATCGGCCACAACTTGGGGGAGGACTTCACTTCGACTTCAAAGGACTTCCCCGGGCGCTGCGCCGAGCCGTGGGGACGAGAGGGGTTTTGCTCCATGCCCTTAAGCGTACTCAAAGAGCGGTAGATGCGCAGACAGGTCCGCGCGCAGCCCGGAAGCCTCCACCCGGGCGTCGGCCACCGCCTGCTGCCAGGAAAGCCGCCCCGTGACTAGGGATAAGAACGCCTCGGCGTCCATTTGCACCACATTCGGGGGAGTGCCGCGGGTGTGTCGGGGGCCGGGGATGCATTGGGTCACACCAAAGGGTGGAACCCGCACCTCCACCGAGTTCCCCTCCGCCCGGCTGGCCAGTTCCTCCAGCGCAAAGCGCACCGCCATTGCCCGGACCGGGCGGGGCAGCGGGGCCTGCTGGGCGGTCTGGGCGGCATCCGTCGCCTCCGGCTGGGCCGCCACCCACTGGTTCAGCGCCTGCCTGCCGTTGACCGGATCTATTCTGCGCTTGATGGCCATCTGCCGCCTTTCGCCGTGCCCTCCACCGCGCCGCGGGCCGCCGCCCGCCGCGCAGAGCCAAGTCTAGCGCCGCGATCGGCCGGTTTCATCAGCGGGTCACACACCCCCGGCGGCGATGCCCCGTCCGGTAAACTCTAGGCCTGTGAAGGTACTGGTTATTGGCCCCGGCGGCCGTGAACATGCAATTGTCCGTGCACTGAACGAAGACCCCTACGTTGAACAGGTGCATTGCGCCCCCGGCAACGCCGGCATTGCCGGTGAGGTGCCGGTGCACGCCATCGACGCCCAGGACCCGGAAGCGGTCCTGGCCCTGGCCCGGGAACTGGCCAGCGACCTGGTGGTGATCGGTCCAGAGGCCCCACTGGCCGCAGGGGTGGCCGATGTGCTCACCGAGGCCGGGATCCCGGTCTTTGGCCCCAGCCGGGCCGCCGCCCAGCTGGAGGCCTCCAAGGCCTTCGCCAAGGACGTGATGGCCGAGGCCGAGGTGCCCACCGCAATGGCGCGGGTGGCCACCAACCGGCAGGAGGCGGAAGCCGCACTGGACGCGTTCGGCGCCCCGCACGTGGTCAAGGACGACGGCCTGGCCGCCGGCAAGGGCGTGGTGGTCACCTCCGACCGCGAAGAGGCCCTGGCCCACGCCGAGGCCTGCTTCGCCGCCGGCGGCAGCGTGGTCATCGAGGAGTTCCTGGACGGCCCCGAAGTTTCCCTGTTCGTGATTTGCGACGGCAAGCATGCGGTGCCGCTCTCGCCGGCCCAGGACTTCAAGCGCATCTTCGACGGAGACCAGGGTCCGAACACCGGGGGCATGGGCGCCTATTCGCCGTTGCCGTGGCTGCCGGAGGGATTTACCGAGGAAGTCATGCAGCGCGTCGCCTACCCGACCCTGCGCGAAATGGAACGCCGCGGCACCCCCTTCACCGGCGTGCTGTACTGCGGCCTGGCCCTGACCAGCCGCGGCATGCGGGTCATTGAATTCAACGCCCGCTTCGGCGACCCGGAAACCCAGGCCGTGCTGGCCCGGCTGAAGAGCCCGCTGGGGGCACTGCTGCTGGCCGCGGCGAAGGGCGAACTGGATGACGCAGAACAGCTGCACTGGCACCACGCCACCGCCGTGGACGTGGTGATCGCCGCCGAGAACTATCCGGACACCCCGGTCAAGGGTGCCGTCATCCACGGCCTGGAGGAGGCCAACGCGGTGGAGCAGGTGCACGTGGTGCACGCCGGCACCGCGCTGGATGCCGCGGGCAACACCGTGGTCGCCGGTGGCCGGGTGCTGGCCGTGGTGGCCCTGGGCGATGACCTGGCCGCCGCCCGGAAGGCCGCCTACCAGGGGGTCGCCAAGATCTCCTGGCCCGGCGCCCAGTACCGCACCGACATCGGCCTGAAGGCCGAGCGGGGACAGATCATCGTGAACACGGAGGCTAAGTAGGCATGGCAGGATTCAAGACCGAAGTGCTGCAGCTTCCCGGCTGGGACCACTTCTACTCCGGCAAGGTGCGCGACCTCTACGTCCCGGCCGGGGTGTCCTTCGCGGACACCGACCGCGTGCTGGTGGTCGCCTCCGACAGGATCAGCGCCTACGACTTTGTGCTCTCCACCGAAATCCCGGACAAGGGCAAGGTGCTCACCCAGCTGAGCCTGTGGTGGTTTGAACAGCTGGGCGACTTCGCCAACCATGTGATCTCCACCGAGGTGCCCGAGCAGGTGGCCGGGCGCGCGATGGTGTGCAAGAAGCTGGACATGTACCCGATCGAGTGCATCGCCCGCGGCTACCTGACCGGCTCCGGGCTGGTTGAGTACAAGGCCTCGGGCACCGTATGCGAACTGCCGCTGCCCGAGGGCCTGGTCGACGGGTCCCGGCTGAGCCCGGCACTGTTCACCCCCTCGGCGAAGGCCGAGGTGGGGGAGCACGACGAGAACATCTCCTTCGAACAAACCGTGGAACGGGTCGGGCTGGAGGTCGCCGAGGCGCTGCGGCAGAAGACGGTGGCGCTCTACGAGCAGGCCGAAAAGATTGCCCGCGAGCGCGGGATCATCCTGGCCGACACGAAGGTCGAATTCGGCGCGGACCCGTCCACCGGGCAGATCACCCTGGGCGATGAGGTGCTCACCCCGGACTCCTCCCGCTTCTGGGACGCCAAGGACTACGCCCCGGGCAAGTCCCAGGCCAGCTTCGACAAGCAGTTCGTGCGCGACTGGCTGACCTCCAACGCCTCCGGGTGGGACAAGGCCTCCGGCCAGCAGCCCCCGGCGCTGCCCGAGGACATCGTCGCCAAGACCCGCGCCCGGTACATCGAGGCCTATGAGCGGCTGACCGGGCAGGACTTCAGCGTCTAGCCTCCCGGCAGGCCCATGACGGCAAGGAGCCCCGAACCAGACTGCTGGTTCGGGGCTCCTTGCCGTCATGGGCAGCGATGCCGCGCGCCCGGTTAGACCAGCGAATCCCTCCAGGCCCGATGCAGGGCGGCGAAGCGTCCATTGGCGGCGATCAGTTCCTGCGGGGAACCGTCCTCGATGATCTTCCCATCGTGCACCACCAGCACCCGGTCGGCGATCTGCACCGTGGACAGGCGGTGGGCAATGATCAAGGCGGTGCGGTCGCCCAAGAGCTTCTGCAGGCCCCGCTGCACCGCCCGCTCCGAGGGGATGTCCATGGAACTGGTCGCCTCATCCAGGATCAGCACCGCCGGGTCGGCCAGGAAGGCGCGGGCAAAGGAAATCAGCTGGCGCTGCCCGGCCGACACCCGGCCGCCGCGCTTGTTCACATCCGTGTCATAGCCCTCGGGCAACCCCAGGATGAAGTCGTGGGCGCCCACGGCGCGGGCCGCGTCCTGGATTTCGGCCAGGGAGGCGCCGGGCCGGCCCAGCGCGATGTTCTCGGCCACCGAGCCGGAGAACAGGAACGCCTCCTGGGTCACCATCACCATGTGACGGCGCAGCTCCTTGTTGGACAGCTCCTTGATCGGCACCCCGTCCAGCTCCAGGCTGCCCGAGCGCAGGTCATAGAAGCGGGCGATCAGCTTGGCCAGGGTGGACTTGCCCGCCCCGGTCTGCCCAACCACCGCGACGACCTGGCCGGCCGGGATGTGCAGGTCGAACTTGCCCATCACCACCGGTCCCTGGCCGTAGCCGAACACCGCGTCACTGAAGTCGATCTCGCCCTTGACCCGCTCGACGCTGCGCGGCTGCTGCGGTTCACGCACCGTGGGCTCCTCCTCCAGCAGCCCGGACACCTTCTCCAGGGCGGCGGTGGCGGACTGCAGCGAGGAGTAGAACATGGCGATCTGCTGCACCGGCTGGAAAACCCGCTTGGAGGCCAACAACAGCGCGACCATCACGCCCACCGCCAGGGAGCCGTCAATGATGCGGAACCCGCCGTAGGCCAGCAGCGCGGCCACGGTCAGGTTGCCGATCATCACCAGACCCGGCTGCAGCACACCGAACAGGTTGAAGGAACGCACCGAGTTGTCCCGGTACTGGGCGGCAACGGCCGCATAGTTCTGGTCGTTGGCCTTCTCCCGGCGGAACGCCTTGACCGCCCGGATGCCGGTCATGGTCTCCACGAACGTGGAGATCACCCGGGCCGAGACGACCCGTGATTCCCGGTAGAGCACCTCGGAGCGGCGCTGGTACCAGAAGAAGAGGATCCCCACCGGGATGGCCGCCACGCAGACCACCAGGCCGCTGCGCCAGTCCAGCACGAAGATTGAAATCAGGGTGAACACCACGAACACGAATGAGGAGGCCAATTCCGAAACCCCCTGGTCCAGCAGCTCGCGCAGCGTCTCCAGGTCCGAGGTCTGCCGGGAGATGATGCGCCCGGAGGTGTAGTGCTCATGGAATTCCAGGCTCAGGCGCTGGGTGTGGCGGAAGACCTGCTGGCGCAGATCCAGCAGCATCGCCTGGGAGATCCGGGCGGCGCAGCGGATGTACCAGGCCAACAGGAACCCGGCCAGCAGCGCGCAGACGATGTACGCACCGCCGGAGACCCCCAGCGAGGACCAGTTGCCCTGGCGCACCTGCGGCAGGGTCCAGTCGATCGCCAGGGCGATGATCATCGGCAGCGCCACGCGGGCCGCATTGGAAACCAGCACCAGCACCACGGTGAGGATGAACAGCTTCATCTGCGGGACCGCCAGGGCGGCCAGCAGCCTGAAGGAGCGCTGGCGAACGACCTTGCGTTCGGCGGCGCTGAGTTTGATGGCGTCTTCGTTCGCCACACCTGACTGGATGCTCACTGGCAGGCCTCCGCGCTGATCAGGGTCTCGTCATCATCCAGGCTGGCGATCACGAAACGGTAGTGTTCATTGGTGCTGAGCAGGTGGGTGTGGCTGCCCACGGCGTCAATGTGGCCATCGCGCAGCAGCGCCACCCGGTCGGCGAGCATCACCGTGGAGGGGCGGTGGGCCACCACCAGCGTGGTGGTGCCCTCCAGCACCTGGCGCAGCCTGGCGGTCACCGCCTCCTCGGTGCGCACATCCAGGGCCGAGAGCGGGTCATCGAGCACCAGGATCCGCGGCCGGGCGGCGATCGCGCGGGCCAGGGCCAGGCGTTGGCGCTGGCCGCCGGACAGGGACAGGCCCTCCTCGCCGATCAGGGTGTCCACCCCCTCGGGCAGCTCGTAGGCGAAGTGCGCCTGGGCCACCTCCAGGGACTCGGCCAGCAGTGCCTCCAGCTGCCGCTCGTCCAGGCCCTCCGGCGCGCCGAGCAGCACGTTTTCACGGACCGAGGTGGAGAACAATGTGGTGTCCTCGAACGCCACCGCGACCTCGGTGCGCAGCTGCTGCAGGTCCCATTCGCGCACGTCCTGGCCGTGCACCAGCACCTGCCCGGCATCCACGTCGTGCAGCCGCGGCACCAGGTTCAACAAGGTCGACTTGCCCGAACCGGTGATCCCCACCAGGGCCATGGTCTCCCCGGGCCGGATCTTCAGGTCGATGCCGGCCAGGATGGGGCGGGCCTGCCCGCCGGCGCCGGGGTAGGTGAAGCGCACATGGCGCAGCTCCACCTCGCCGCTGAGCGTTCCCGGGCGGGAGGGGTGCTGCGGGGAAGTCAGGTCATTGACGGTGTCCATGACCTCGAAGTGGCGGTCCAGTGCGGTCTTGGTGCTCAGGGTCATGCCCAGCAGCATGCCCATGCCCTCCACGGGCCCGGCAATGACCGCGGCAATCGCGAAGTAGGCGACCAGCGAGCCGACGCTGAGGTTGCCGCTGGCCACCAGGGAAACGCCGATGATCAGGCCCACCCCGAGAATGGTTTCGGGAATGGCGACCACGGCCAGCAGGAAGCTGGCCAGCGTATTCGCCTTGCTGATCTCGGTCTCCTGCAGGGACTTGGCCTGCTCGTTGAAGCCGTCGTACATGTCCGGTCCGCGGCCGAAGGCCTTGATGACCCGGATGCCGTGCACCGATTCCTCCACGGCCGTGGCCAGGTCACCGGCCTGGTCCTGGCTAAGCCGGCTGGCCGCGCGGTAGTCGTTGCGGAAGCGGTAGGCCTTGATCATGATCGGCACCGAGCCGGCCAGATAGAGCAGGCCCAGGATCCAGGAGTGGGTGAACATCAGGACCAGGCCGGTGATGACGGTGACGGTCTCCACCACCAGCATCATGGCGCCGAACGCCAGCCAGCGGCGCAGCAGCGACAGGTCCGACATGGACCGCGAGAGCAGCTGGCCCGAGCCCCAGCGCTCATGGAAGGCCACCGGCAGGCGCTGCAGGTGCTTGTAGAAGCGCACGCGCATCTGGTTCTCCAGCCCGGCGGCCGGGGTGAGAACGAACTGGCGGCGCAGGAAGATGAAGAACGCCTCCAGGAAGCCCAGCCCGGCCACTATGGCCACCGCCACCCAGATCTGGGAGGACGAGGCGTCGCTGCCCAGCACGTTGTTGACCAGCCAGGCCAGGACCTGGGGGATCACCAGGGCGACAATGCCGGCGCCCAGGGCACAGAAGAACCCGGCGATCAGCCGGGGCATGATGGGTTGGACGAAGGGGGCCAGACGCCGCAACGTGGCTCGAAGGGAAGTATCCGGGCTGTCGCCTGATGTTTTGCTTTGCCGCGGCACCGTTTTACCTTCGTTCTGGGAAGTGTGATTTGATCCACCACACAGGCTACCGGTTGTGGTTGAGAATATTCAATCGTCCTGCGGCCCGGCTTGAAGGGCGGACTTCCAAATCATGGCAGTGCGGTGGCAAGAACAACTTCGCCTCCCGCACCGGTGGCGCGGGAGGCGGAGCGTTAGCAGTATCGGTGCGGGCCGACGCCTACTTGGAGGTCAGGGTCACCAGCACGGCTTCGGGCCGGCAGGCGATGCGTACCGGGACGAAGCGGGAATTGCCGATGCCGGCAGACACATTCAGCGGGACGCTGCGTCCGTCCAGCTCCCAGTTGGTCAGTCCGCGGGCGCGCCAGGTAGGCAAATCGCAGTTGGTCACCACGGCACCGTATCCGGGAATGCAGATCTGGCCGCCGTGGGTGTGCCCGGCGAAGATGACGTCGGCGCCGGTGCGCGTGAACTCATCCAGCACCCGCTGGTAGGGCGCGTGGGCCAACGCGATCTTCACGTGCGGGGAGCGCGCCGAGTTCACCGAGCCGGCCGGCCACCCGGCGAAGGTGTCGCGGTTGATGTGCGCGTCATCCACACCGCTTAGATCCATGCGGATCCCCTTCATGGGAACCGACTGGTTGCGGTTGGCCATATTCAGCCAACCAGCGGCGCCGAAGTGCCGGTGCATCTCCTCGTGCGGCAGCGCGTTGCGGCTGGAGTTGTTCGGCACGCCGCGGCTGCGCTTGAGGTAGCGCAGGGGGTTTTTCAGTTGCGGGGCAAAGTAGCAGTTGGACCCGGGAACGAAGGCGCCGGGGAATTGCATCAGCGGCTCCAGCGCGTCGATCAGGGCCGGCACGCCATTCTGGTGCGACAGGTTATCGCCGGTGTTGATCACGAAGTCGGGGCGCAACTCGGCCAACTGGTGCAGCCAGCGCCGCTTGAGCTGCTGGCCAGGCACCATGTGGATGTCCGACAGATGCAGGATGCGAATGTCGGGGGCGCCCACCGGCAGAACCGGAAGGGTTTCGCGGCGCAGCTGGAACTGCTGAGTTTCATACATTCCATAACCGATAGCCGCCGTGCCCAGGGCCAGGGCGCCGCCTGCCAGCAAAGCGGTGCGGCGAGCGGCTGAGGCCAAGGCCGTTGAAAAATCCTTCTGTGAAGTCATAGGTGGACCGTCAGTGTCCTTTCAACGAAAAGTGCTGGTTGGAATGCGAAACCATCGTAGTTGCGGATAAAGGAAGGCCGCGGCCACCAAGGTGGCCACGGCCTTCAGTTTAGTCCTCGTCGGAGTCGTTCGGCGAACCCGACTTTGTCGGTTCAGGCTTGGACTTCTTTTCCTTCTTGTCTTCGCCCTTGTCGTTGGACTTATTTTCGCCCTTGGACTTGTTCTCGCTCTTTTCCTTCTTGTCCTTCGAATCCTTGGAATCTTCCGAATCCGACTTGTTCGAGTCACTCGAATCGCTCGAGTCGTTCGAATCACTGGAGTCGCTCGAATCGCTGGAGTCAGAATCCTCCTTGGGCTGCGGCTTCGGCTTGGGAGCCGAACGAGCGGAGCCGAAGGAACCCTGGTCGAACTCGTGGACTGCTTCCTCCATGAAGTCGACCCACAGCGGGGCGGCGTAGGTCGAGGAGTCAACCATCTTTGGCGCACGAACATCGTTGATGAGCGCACCGTGCAGCGAGTTCTGCGGTTCACCGGCCTTGCCGTTCAGGCGTCCAACCCAAGCGGCAGTGGAAATCCCGGTGCTGTAGCCCACGAACCAAGTGGAGCTTGCGTAGTTGTTGGTACCGGTCTTGCCAGCGATCGGCCCGGAGACACGGCCCTTGGATACACGCTTTGTAGCGATTTTCTGCAGGGTGCCGTTCAAGTCTGCGATGTACTGCTCGTCGACGACCTGCTTGCAGTCTTGTTTCGGTACGTTGTACTTGTTGCCTTCACTGTCCACCACGGAGGTTAGCGCGCGGGGCTCGCAGTATTCGCCCTTGTTGGCGAAGGCAGCAAATGCTGCAGCCTGAGACATGGGGGTAATGTTCGCCGAGCCGATGATGAACGATGGGTTTTTCGGGCTGATCGGCCCGGGTCCGCCGTTTTCACCTGCGTCCTGGTCCAGTACGCCTAGCTTGGTCGTGTAGTCCGTAATCGTGCACAGGTCTACCTTTGCGGCTTCTGCGACGGTCGCGGAGTTAATGGACCACATCAAACCGTAATCAACAGTCATGGTCCGGTAAAAGCCCCTCGAGGCGTTCGCAGGTGACCAAGGCTCACTGCCGCCAGTCACGGTCGTTCCGCCGGGAAGGCAGGATGCCCGCCACTTTGAGGTTGGGCTGTAGTAGGGCCGCTTGGCATTGATTTTGTCGTACATGTGGTGACCCTCGTGGAGCCAGGCCAGAGTCGTGTACGGCTTCATGGTCGAACCGCCCTGGAAGCCGCCGGCGCCGCCCATTGAACGGGGAACGGCGAAATTAAACGTAGTTTGACCAAGGCCCTTTTCAGGGGTGTAGGTAGTGTTCTGAGCCATCGTGAGGATGCCGCCGGTACCGGGCTCAATCGACACGAGTGAGGAGTAGATGTCCTTGTTGGACTTTGCCTTCGGGTCGATAGCCTTACGGGCATCCTTGGCGGCCTTCTTGTTCAGGCTCGCATCCAGGGTGGTCTTGATGGTCAACCCGCCACGGTAGAGCAGGTTGACGCGGTCTTCCTTGGTCTTACCGAACGCCTCGTCCTTGGAGAGCACCTGGGTTGCGTAGTCGCAGAAATAGGCGTTGTCGCCGGCGGCCATGCAACCTGATTTGGAAGAACTCGGGTTGGTCTCCAGCTTGGAGGCCACGGCCTTGTCGTATTCCTTCTTGGTGATTGCCCCGGTGCGGTACATGTTGCCCAGGACCTTGTCGCGGCGGTCCTTGGCCCGTTCCGGATTGTCAATCGGGTTGTACACGTTAGGCAGCTGCACCATGCCCGCGAGCATCGCGGACTGCTGCAGGTTCAGGTCCTTGGCATCCACCGAGAAGAAACGCTGTGCGGCAGCCTGCACACCGTATTCACGCCCGGAGAAGAGCACCAGGTTCAGGTAGCCTTCGAGGATTTCGTCCTTGGACATCTCGTTCTCGATTGCCACCGAGTAACGGACTTCGCGGATCTTGTCCGCGTAGTCCTTCTGGCCCGACACGGTGGTGTCCTTCGCGCCGGTTAGGTACTGGTTGTTCACCAGCAGGTTGTTCACGTACTGCTGGGTCAGGGTCGAGGCACCCTGGCGCGAAGAAGAAGTCAGGTTCGAGACAGCCGCGCGCAGCATGCCCTTGGGGTCAACACCGTTGTGCTCGTAGAAGCGCTCATCCTCAACCGAGACGATTGCCTTGCGCATGTACGGGGAGATGTCCTCAAGCTTCACCGGGTCACGGTTCTGCTCGTAGAAGGTGGCAATGACCTTCCCCTTGCGGTCCAACATCTGGGAGGGCTGCGGAATCGGCAGCTTTTCAAACGACGCCGGAAGCGAGTTAACGATGTTGGATCCGGTGGTCATACCGGTTTTCGCGATTGCCGCAGCGGGCACCAACATGCCGGCCGCGAGCACACCACACAAGGCACTGATTCCAAGGAATGCAACGATCTTGCCAAGAGTGGTAGCTGTGTCAAAAAAGGGGGACTTCTTAGCTGCCATGCGTACTAGTTTACAAGGACGCGCTAACGTAGCGAGTATGACTAAATGGGAGTACGCAACATTGCCACTAGTAATCCACGCGACCAAGCAGATCTTGGACCAGTGGGGGGATGACGGCTGGGAGCTGGTCGCCGTTGTGCCAGGCCCCAACGGAACCTCTCCGGTCGCCTACATGAAGCGTCCGAAAGCCTAAACGATAAAGGAGCAAAACCCCATGCAAGAAGCGAATTCTTCACGTGTCGAAGCACGGCTGGCCGAGCTGGGCCATGAGCTTCCCGCCGTCGCCAAGCCGGTCGCCGCTTACCTGCCGGCTGTGACCTCCGGCAACTACGTCTACACCTCAGGGCAGCTTCCGCTAATTAAGGGAGAACTCACAGTTGCTGGAAAGGTCGGCGCCGAGGTTTCCACCGAGGTCGCTGCCCAGCAGGCACAGGTCTGCGCGCTGAACGCATTGGCGGCCATCAAAGCGGAAATTGGGGACCTGGATCGCATCAAGCGCATCGTGAAGGTCGTGGGTTTCGTGTCCTCGGACCCGGCCTTCACCGCTCAGCCGGGCGTCATCAACGGGGCCTCGGAATTCTTCGGTGAGGTCTTCGGGGATGCCGGGCTGCACGCCCGCTCGGCGGTCGGCGTCGCCGCCTTGCCGCTGGATGCCCCGGTCGAGGTCGAGGTTATCGCCGAATTTGAGTAGCCGGATTCCGGAACGTGGTACGCGGGTCGGGGGAAAGATTCCTCCCGTCCCGCGCACCGGCGTGCAACGACGCGTTTTCCCGTTGCCGCCATCCCAGGTCTCGGCGGCCGAGAACTGGGTGACCTTCGGCTCCCGCACCCCGCGCAAGGCCAGGCGCGCCTCCTCGGTGTGCCTGGTCCGCGACGACAACGACGGGCTGCAAACCTACCTCAGCTACCGTGCGGGGGAGTCGCCCCTGGGAACCGTCGCGTTCCCCGGTGGCAGTGTTGAAGCCGATGACTTCAGCGAGCTGCAGTGGTTTGGCCCCTCGCTGGGTGCCTGGTCGGCGAAGATGGGGGTCCTGGACCAGCGGCTGGTCCGCTCGCACGTGGTGTGCGCGATTCGTGAACTTTTTGAGGAAACCGGGATCCTGCTGGCCGGCGCCGATGAACAAACGGTGGCCGAGGCCGGCGAACCCGAGGAATGGATGGCGGCGCGCGAGGCCATTGCCGGACAGGACCTGCAGTTCAGCAGCTTCCTGGCCCGTCGCGGCCTGGGGGTGCGCACCGACCTGCTGCGTCCGGTCGCGCACTGGGTCAGCCCGAACTTTGCGCTGCGCCGCTTTGACACCTGGTACTTCAGTGCCGCCGTGCCCCAGGGCCAGAGCACCAGCCTGCTGCGGGCCAAGGGCCGGTGGGCCCAATGGTGCAATGCGCGGGAGGTCATCGCCCAGCGCCACGGCAGCTGGTTGGGGGACCTGGTGGACCAGCCCGACACCCGCGAGCTGCCGTTCAGCCAAATCACCTACCCGGCCGTGGAAATGATCATGGAGCAGCTGGCCGAATCGAACGGGGCGATCGCCTATCTGGCAAGGCTGCGTTCCCTGCAGGCCCAGCACCCGAACCTGCTGGAGCGTGAGGAACGCTACCTGCTGGAAGTGGTCACCAGCGATGACGGGGACCTGGACGACTGGCGCTAGGCGCCGGATCCTGCCCCGTCTAATTTCGACCAGCAAAAAGCCCCGGACTGCCGGTCTTCACACACGGTGGAGGCCGGCCGTCCGGAGCTTCGCAGTTTTAACGCGAACGCTGGCGCAGGCGCTGGATGTCCAGAATCACGACGGCGCGTGCTTCCAGGCGCAGCCAGCCGCGCTGCACGAACTCGGCCAGGGCCTTGTTCACGGTCTCACGCGAAGCGCCAACCAGCTGGGCCAGCTCTTCCTGGGTCAGCTCGTGGGCGACCAGGATGCCGTCGGTGGCCGGGCGGCCGAAACGGTCAGCCAGGTCCAGCAGGGCCTTGGCAACACGACCCGGAACGTCCGAGAAGACCAGGTCCGCCAGCGACTCGTTGGTGCGGCGCAGGCGGGCAGCCAGGGCCTGGAGCAGCTGGATGGAGACCTCGGGGGAGTTCAGGATCGCCTTGCGCAGGTTCTCGTGGCGCAGACCAGCCAGGCGGGTCTCGGAGACTGCGGTGGCGGTGGCGTTGCGCGGGTGGGGGTCGAATAGGGCCATTTCGCCGAAGAGTTCACCCGGGCCGAGCACTGCAATCAGATTCTCGCGGCCGTCGGCCGAGGTGCGCCCCAGCTTAATCTTGCCGGAAACGATGAAGTACAGCTGGTCGCCCTGGTCGCCCTCACGGAACACTGATGCACCGCGAGAGAGATCAACTTCGGTCAGCTCTTCGGTCAGGGTGGTGAAGACGTCATCACCCAAAGATGCGAATAGCGGCGCGCGGCGCAAAACCTCGATATCCATTAAATCTCCTGTCAACAGTAGTGAGCGCTAATTTCATTGTGCCGCATCCGGTAACAATGTGACAGTTTCCACACGTGGTTTTGCCAAGAAAATGCTATTAATCACGCCGAATACGGCTGAGGGAGCAAAAGAACTCGCAGAAATCCATCAGGTAAAAAGGGTACCTTGGAAAGGCCGAAGGATCATTAGAACGAAGTGGAGTCTCGTTGCTCGCAGCTTTCAACTGGCTGGACATTGCCATCTGCATCGTTCTCCTTTCTTTTTTCATTGCCGGGGTTCGGCGCGGCTTCATGCTCACCGTCGGGGACATGCTGGGGCTGGTGGCCGGCGGTATTGCCGCGTTCTTCGCCATCCCGCTGGTTTCCACCTGGGTGTCCAACCCGTGGGGCCGGGTTGGCCTGATGGTTGGCGCGGCCGCGGTGCTGATCCTGCTGGGCCAGGCACTGGGTCGGGTGATTGCCACTGGCATCCGGCGGCGGCTGAACTTTGATGTGGTGCGGGTCTTTGACCGCCTCATGGGCGGCGCATTGTCGGTGCTGATCACCGCGACCGTCATCGGCGCGCTGGCCTTTTCCACCTCCTCAATGGGCATCCCGCGCCTGTCCACCGAGATCGCCCAGTCCTCGATGATCGCCACGATCCGCAACGCCACCCCGCAGTTCGTCACCTCGGCCATCTCCTCGGCGCGTTCAGCGGTCATGGCCCAAACCCTTCCGGCCATCATGGAGCCCTTCGCCCCGGTCGTGGAGCCGGTGGAGGAGACCGGTTGGGCCCCCAGCCAGGCACAGCTGGATGTCGAGGATTCGGTGGCGAAGATCTCCGGCACCGCCGCCCAGTGCGGCGTGAACCTGACCGGTTCCGGCTTCGTGGTGGCCCCGGAAATGGTGATGACCAACGCCCACGTGGTGGCCGGGGTCAGCGCCGCGACCGTCGAGGTGCCGGACCAGGAGCTGCTGCGCGCCAAGGTGGTGTACTTTGACCCGGCCGCGGACATCGCGGTGCTCAACGTTCCCGGACTGCAGGCCGAGACGCTGCCGATGGCCGGCCAGGATCTGGTGCGCGGGGACGAGGCGGCCTTCATTGGCCACCCGGCCGGCGGTCCGCTGCAGATCCGTGGCGCGGTGGTCGCCTCCGAGGCGACCGTGACCATTGCCGACATCTACGAGCAGAGGACCGGGCCGCTGTCCGTCTACCAGCTCACCGCCGAAGTGTCCCAGGGCAACTCGGGCGGGCCGCTGGTCAACGAGGACGGGCAGGCCGTGGGCATGGTGTTCGCCAAGTCGCGAAGCGACGAGGAAGTCGGTTTCGCCCAGAGCCTGGACGAGCTGGAAGATGCCATGGCCAAAGCGGCCGGCCGCACCAAGTCGATTAAGACCGGCGGCTGCCTGCAGGACTAACCCCGCCGCACGCGGTGCCCCATCCGGTGCAGGCCCCGGGGGAGCGTCGCGGGGTCAGCGGCCGAGCAGGTGCGCGAGCTGCTCAACTGCCAACCGGTAGCCGTTGATCCCGCCACCAATGATGATGGAGCTGGCCACCGGGGAAACATAGGAGTGGTGGCGGAACGCTTCACGCTGGTGCACGTTGGAGATGTGCACCTCGATCACCGGCAAATCCACCCCCGCCAGCGCATCCGCGATGGCCACCGAGGTGTGGGTGAACGCCCCCGGGTTGATTACGATCCCGGCTGCCTGCGTCCGGGCCTCGTGGATCGCATCGATCAGCACGCCCTCATGGTTGGACTGCACGGCCTTGACCTCCAGGTGGTGGGCCGCGGCCGTGTCGCGGGCCAGGGCCTGGACGTCGGCCAGCGTGTCATGGCCGTAGATGGCTGGCTCCCGGGTGCCTAACAGGTTCAGGTTCGGGCCGTTGACCAGCAGGATAGTGTTCTTCTCGGTTGCGCTCATGGAGCCAAATTTACTGCACCGGCGTCCCGCCCAGCCTGCGGCGGCGTCAAAGAGCGGTCACCCGGCGTTAAAAAGCGCCCGGCCCGGAAAACCGGAAGGATGTCTCCTCCTGGCTTTCCGGGCCGGGCAGGTCACCGGCGCCAGGCGGCGCCGGACTCGGCTGCTACTTGCGCATTGACTGCGCGATCTGGGTCATTACCGTCGCATCGGAGAGCGTGGTGGCGTCTCCGACCTCACGGCCCTCGGCCACATCCTTGAGCAGGCGGCGCATGATCTTGCCCGAACGGGTCTTGGGCAGTTCCGGGACCACCAGCACGTGGCGCGGCTTGGCGATCGGGCCGATGTCCTTGCCTACGTGGTCACGCAGCGTGGCCACCACGTCCTGGCCCTCCTCCGGTTCGCGCTGCAGGATCACGAACGCGACCACGGCCTCCCCGGTGGTGTCATCCTTCGCGCCAACCACCGCAGCCTCGGCCACCAGCGGGTGGGCGACCAGCGAGGACTCGATTTCGGTGGTGGACAGGCGGTGGCCGGACACGTTCATCACGTCATCCACGCGGCCCAGCAGCCAGATGTCCCCGTCATCGTCCTTCTTGGCCCCGTCCCCGGCGAAGTACATGTCCTGGAAGCGCGACCAGTAGGTGTCCTTGTAGCGCTGCATGTCGCCCCAGATGCCGCGCAGCATGGCCGGCCACGGATCACGAATGACCAGGAAGCCGCCCTGCCCGTTGCCGACGGACTTGCCTTCCTCATCGACCACGTCCACGCTGATGCCCGGCACCGCCACCTGGGCGGAACCCGGCTTGGTGGAGGTCACCCCGGGCAGCGGGGCGATCATGTGCGCGCCGGTCTCGGTCTGCCACCAGGTGTCCACGATCGGGGTGGGGTGTTCCTTCTTCTCCCCGTTCTTGCCGTTGTTTGATCCGATCACGTCCCGGTACCACATCCAGGCCTCGGGGTTGATTGGTTCGCCCACCGAGCCGAGCACGCGCAGCGAGGACAGGTCGTAGCCGTCCGGGATTTCCCGGCCCCACTTCATGAAGGTGCGGATCGCGGTGGGGGCGGTGTACAGGATCGTGACCCCGTACTTTTCCACCAGTTCCCACCAGCGGCCCTGGTGCGGGGTGTCCGGGGTGCCCTCGTACATCACCTGGGTGGCACCGTTGACCAGTGGGGCGTAGGTGACGTAGCTGTGCCCGGTCACCCAGCCGATGTCGGCGGTGCACCAGAACACGTCCGATTCGGGGTGCAGGTCAAAGGTGTCGCGGTGGGTGACCGCTCCCTGGACCAGATAGCCGCCGGTGGTGTGCACAATGCCCTTGGGCTTGCCGGTGGTGCCGGAGGTGTACAGCACGAACAGCGGGTGCTCGGCGTCGTGCGCCTGGGCGGTGTGCTCGGCGCTGGCGGCGCCCACGACGTCATCCCACCACTTGTCCAGTTCGCCGAAGGCCACGTCCTCGCCGTTGCGCTTGACCACCAGCACGTTCTGCACGGTGTGTCCCGGCGCGGCCAGGGCCTCGTCCACGGCCGGCTTCAGCGGGCTGGGCTTGCCGCGGCGCCAGGTTCCGTCGGCGGTGACCACCAGCTTGGCCTCCGCATCATCGATGCGGCTGCGCAGCGCGTCGGCGGAGAAGCCGCCGAAGACCACTGAATGGATCGCGCCGATGCGGGCGCAGGCCAGCATGGTGATCACGGCTTCGGGGATCATCGGCAGGTAGACCGCCACCCGGTCGCCCTTGGCCACGCCCAGGGATTCAAATGCGTTGGCGGCCTTCTTCACTTCCTCGGTCAGCTGCGCATAGGTGTAGGCGCGGGTGTCACCCGGCTCGCCCTCGAAGTAGATGGCAACCCGGTCGCCCAGGCCGTTCTCCACGTGCCGGTCCAGCGCGTTGTAGGCGGCGTTCAGCTTCCCGCCCACGAACCACTTGGCCACCGGCGCCTCGGACCAGTCCAGGGTTTCGGTGAAGTCGGTGTCCCAGGTCAGCACCTTGCGCGCCTGGTCCGCCCAGTAGCCCAGGCGGTCCGCGTCCGCGCTCTTGTACTGTTCGGCGTTGGCCACGGCGTTGGCGGCGAACTCAACACTCGGGGCAAAGGACCGAGTCTCGTTCGAGAGGTTGTCCAGGGTCTTGGCTTCGCTCATCAGTGTGCTTCCCTTCCGGCTTGGCATTCACAAAAGTTTCCTGTGATCCAAGTTACCCCTTTCGCGGCCACTAAAGTGAACTGCGCCACCTTTTGGGACGCCAGAGGCCCGAAAAGTGCGCCGAACGGTCGCAGCCCTGCGCCGAAGCGTGCGTAATCTTCAGAAAAACAGCCCGGCCGTGACACGATCAGGGGGTGTCGATGAAAAGTATCACCGAGTCTCCGCTGGCCCTGAAGCGCCGGGCGCGGAAGATGAACCGGATCCTGGCCGAAACCTACCCGTACGCGGTCGCGGAACTTGATTTCGAGAACCCCTTCGAGCTGCTGGTGGCCACGGTGCTCTCCGCGCAGACCACCGACGTGCGGGTCAACTCCATCACCCCGGCACTGTTCGCCCGCTACCCGGATGCCGAGGCCATGAGCCAGGCCGAGCGGGCCGAACTGGAGGAGCTGATCCGCCCCACCGGGTTTTTCAGGGCCAAGGCCGAATCCCTGCTGGGGCTTTCCGCCGCCTTGGTGGACCAGCATGACGGGCAGGTGCCGGGCAAACTGGCGGAGCTGGTCAAGCTGCCCGGGGTGGGCCGCAAGACCGCCAACGTGGTGTTGGGCAACGCGTTCGGGATCCCGGGGATCACCGTGGACACCCACTTCATCAGGCTGGCCAACCGTTTTGGGTGGAGCAGCGAAACCGACCCGGTAAAACTGGAGCACGCGGTGGGGGCGCTGTTTGAAAAGCGTGACTGGACCATGCTCAGCCACCACGTGGTGTTCCACGGCCGACGCGTCTGCCACGCCCGCACCCCCGCCTGCGGGGCCTGCCCGCTGGCCAAGCTGTGTCCCTCCTACGGAATCGGGGAGGAAATACCTGCCAAGGCGCGCAAGTTACTTAAGTATGAGCTGGCGCCGGGACGCGAGGACCTGCTGGAGAAGATGCGGGCAGGAGCCACCCGCCGCGAACTGCGCAGCCAGGGATATGGATTGGGAGCATGAGCGCACGCACTGAACTGGAAGCCATCATCAAGACGCACCGCACCCGGGCCGGGGCCCCGCAGTCGATGCCCCGGGACTGGGTGATGCAGCAGGTGGACGCGCCGACCGCCCGCCGCGCGGCGGTGCTGATGCTCTTCGGGCACCACGATTCCGGTCCGCTGCGCGATGACAGCCCGGCCGATGAACTGGACCTGCTGTTTGTCACCCGCGCCGCGACATTGCGCAACCATGCCGGGCAGATCGCCTTCCCCGGCGGCGGCATCGACCCGGAAGACGATTCGCCGGCAGCCGCCGCGCTGCGTGAGGCCGAGGAGGAGACCGGGGTGCGCACCGACGGGATCCAGGTGCTCGGCCAGCTGTCGGACGCCGAACTGCCGATCACCAATTTTTTGGTCACCCCCGTCATCGGCTGGTGGCAGCAGGAGAGCGAGGTCTACCCGGTGGACCCGGGGGAGTCCCAGGACGTGTTCCGCGCCCCGGTGGCCGAACTGCTCAACCCGCACAACCGGCTCAGTGCCGTGGTCAGCCGTGGCCGGCAGCGCTTCAGCGCCCCCGCGTTCGACTATGAGGGGCGCATCATCTGGGGGTTCACCGCGATCGTGCTGGACCGCCTGTTCAATGAACTGGGTTGGACCCGACACTGGGATACCGCGCGCGAAATCAAGATGGCCTAAGCATCCCCAAGGACCGCCTATTTGGCGTCCGCGTAGCTTTTGACGGTTGCCACACTGACCGGGAAGTCCGGGGAATGCTGCCCGAAGAGGGTTTGCCCGGCCTGCCGGGCGCCCTGGCGGATCGCGTGGGCCAAGCCTTCGGCGAGCGCCTCTTCGGTCTCGAAGACCAGCTCATCGTGGACGAAGAAGACCTGCCTGCAGCGGGTGTGCAGCCCGGCGGAGTAGATCAAATGCCGGGTGTGCCCCATCCATACCAGCGCCCATTCGGCGGCGGTGGACTGCACCACGAAGTTGCGGGTGAACCGGCCCCGGGAGCGGGCAGCGGCATCCGCGGCGGCCTGGGCGGCCGCGTCGGCGGTGTGGCGCTGGGCGTTCACCCATTCCTCGGAGGCCGGTGGGCAGCCACGGCCCAGCCAGCTGTGCACCCCCTGGCCTTGTTCCCCGGCCCGGGCGGCCTGGCTGACATACTCCATGGCGCGCGGGAAGTTGCGCTCCAGTGCGGAGACCACCCCGGCGGCCATTGCCGAGCTTCCCCCGTAGATTGCCGAAAGCATGCCCAGCTTCGCATCAGCCCGGCTGGCGGCGACCCCGGCGTCCACGAACGCCTGGTACAGGTCAGCGTCCTGCCCGGCTTGCTGCAGTGCAGCGTCCCCGGAAATGGCTGCGAGGATCCGCGGTTCCAGCTGGCGTCCGTCGGCCACCACGAACACCCGTCCGGCAGGGGCGGTGATCACCTGGCGGATATCGTGCGGCAGCTGCAGGGCCCCGCCGCCGGTGGCGGCCCAGCGCCCGGAGGCGACAGTGCCCAACACGTAATGCGGGTGGAAGCGCGCGTCGCGCACCCATTGATCCAGCCAGACATCCCCGTGGGTGCTGGCCAGCCGTGAGAGGTGCTTGTAGTGCAGCACCAGGTTGATCACCGGATCACGGTGCTGCTCCAGTTCCCAGGCGCGCACCGAACCCACCGGGTACCCCGCCCGCTGCAGGGCGCGCAGCAGCTCCTGGGGCGAATCCGGATTCAGTCCCGGGCTGTGCAGCGCCTGGCCGAGTTCGGTGGCCAGTTCCGCCAGTTTCGGTTCTCGCATCCCCTCCGGGACCCGGGCGCCCAGCTGTTCTCGCAGCAGGGCCCGGTGCGCGTTCGCATCCCAGGCCAACCCCGCGTGCTCCATCTCCGCGGCAATGACCGCGCCGATGCTCTCGGCACGCAGCAGCAGTTGCAGGCGGTGACGCTGTTGCGCGTCCTTGGGCAGGGCCTGGCGCTGCTGCAGGTAGCGGGCCTCCAGTCCGGGCAGGTCCTCACCCTGGGAGGGTTCGGCGAACAGCGTGTCCTGGCCCGGCTGGGCGGGGCGGGCGGCACGTTCGTCCAGCTCCACATCGGGTAGGCGCTGGGAGACGAAGGGGCTGCGGTGCAGGATCCGCTGGGCCAGGTCCAGGACATGGGCCTTGGCCAGGTGCACGTCGGCCTCCAGCAGCGCAGGCATCCAGTTCGCGGTGCGGGAGATGACCCAGCGTGGGCTGTACTGGTCTTCCAGGCGCTGGACGGTGGCGGCAAAGTCCTGCCGGGACACCGTGATCGGTGGAGCCAGTTGCTTTCCATCGGCTTCCTCGCGCAGCAAAATGACTCCGAAGGCCTCATCGGTGCCGGTGGCGAGGAAGGCGAGTGTGGGCATGGCTTAATTGTGCCTTGGTGCCCGAGATTTCCCCATTCGGCCCCCTACGACCCTCCAGGCCAGGGGTGGCCGGTCACGGTAGGGGCATGAAATGGCTAGAGAACCTCCGACGGTGTGAACCGGCTGGTGTGGATCAGCGTTTTGTGGCGGTCCCGCCCCCGCCGCTGGCCACCGACCGCGCGGTGCCAACCGCGGCGCCCCAAATGCTTCCGGACCCCGGCCCCGGGCAGGTGCAGGTCCGTGACGCTGCCGCACCCGGCCGCTCAGCGGTGGCGACGGCGGCCAGCGTTGCCGGGGAGCCAAGCTGTTGGCTGGTGACCAACGACCGCGAACTGATAGATGCGATGGCGATGATTGCCCTGAGCTGCGCCGTGCGTCTGCGCCACTGTCCAGACCCGCAGCAGCTGCCGGAGATGAAGGTGGACGGACCGGTGCTGTGGGGAGCGGACCAGTGCGGTTGGCTTGGGCAGCACGCGCCGGGGACCGGCCAGGTGCTGGGGGGAAGGGACGAACACGCGCAGCAGCTGTGGCTGGCGGCCAGCGCGTGGCCGCAAACCCGGGTGGCGGTGCTGCCGCAGGCGGCCGGATGGCTGGGGGAGTATCTGGGCCAGTGGGCGCTGCGGGCGGGGCACGGGCACACGCTGGCCCTCGCCGCGCTCGCCGGAGGGATCGGCACCAGTTCGCTGGCGTGCCTCAGCGCCCATGCCGGCACGCTGAGCGGACTGGAATCGGTGGTGCTGGACCTGGATCCCCACTCCGGGTCGCTGTGGCCAATGCTCAGCTGGCAACCGGTCAGCGGGATTGGCTGGGAGCAGCTGCGCGAATCCCGCGGACACCTGGCCCCGCACCAATTTAGGGAAATGCTGCCGCGCTGTGAGGGCACTGCCGTGCTGTCCTGGCGGCAGGATCCCGGAACGT
The DNA here is from genome assembly GCF_052928425.1 of Glutamicibacter sp. BSL13. Classification (NCBI taxonomy): domain Bacteria; kingdom Bacillati; phylum Actinomycetota; class Actinomycetes; order Micrococcales; family Micrococcaceae; genus Glutamicibacter; species Glutamicibacter sp. BSL13. The sequence goes on along the minus strand of NZ_JAVGCZ010000032.1, from coordinate 8,389 downwards.
TCGTGATTGACGAGCCGCTGGCGGCACGGGTCCTGGTGGCCGCCCGACAGGCCTTTGACCTGGTGGTCATTGACACTGGTCGATTCATCCACCCGTTGGCCCCGGTGTTGGGGCAGTTTCAGGACCGCATGGTGCTCACCGGTTCGGGGCAAAGCCGCCAGCGTGCAACCGGATACGGGTACGTGCTGTGTGCCGGCACCGGCAGGAGTCCACTGGGGCAGCCCGAGGGGCTGCTGGGGTTCTTTCCCCAGCACGGCGGTGTGCAGCGCTGTGCCGAACGCGGTGAACTGCTGCAGGCACTGCGCTCACGTAGGCTGCGGCAGGCGATTGCCGACTGCGCACTGCTGCCGCTCAAGGAGAGTGGATCGTGAACGGCGGGCGGCACGCCCAGCGGCCGGGCGGCAGCTACCGGCAGGGGCTGGTGGACCAAAGGATCCTGGAGTCGGTGCGGCGCAAGGCGATCCAAAGCGGAGGGAACCTGGACCCGATCGCGCTGGCCGAAGCGGTCACCGAAGCCGGTACGGCCTGGGGTTCGACCGGTTCGGCACAAACCCTACAGAACCTGCGTGATGAGGTGCAGGGCTTGTCGGTACTGGAACAGTTTGCCACCCTGCCCGGTGTCAGCGACGTGCTGGTGGATGGGCGGGGCCAGGTGTGGACCGATTCAGCGCAGGGACTGCGTCTCACCGGGTTCAGCTTCAGCTCCGCCGAGCAGGTGCGCCGGCTGGCCGTGCACTTCGCGTCCCTGGCCGGCAAACGTTTGGACGAGGCGATGCCCTTCGTGGATGTCTCGGTGCGTGGGTACCGGATCCACGCGGTGCTGCCGCCTGTTGCCGTGCAGGGCCCGGTGATCTCGATCCGTGTCAAGCAGGCCGCCGGGCGTGGGCTGGACCAATTGCTGGGGGCCGCCCACCGGTGGTGGCAGCCGCTGCTTCAGGCGGTGGTGAGCACCGAGCAGAACTTCCTGGTCTCCGGGGGCACCGGCTCGGGCAAGACGACCCTGCTGCAGGCCATGCTTGGGCTGGTGGATTCGGGCCAGCGGCTGGTGATCGTGGAGGACACCCACGAATTGCAGGTCGAGCACGAGCATGTGGTGTCGCTGCAGGCGCGCCTTCCAAACGCGGAGCACCGTGGCGAGGTGCGATTAAGCGACCTGGTGATCCAGGCCCTGCGGATGCGCCCGGACCGGCTTATCGTCGGAGAATGCCGCGGTGCGGAGGTGCGGGACTTCCTGGCGGCCATGAATACCGGGCACCAGGGGGCAGCCGGGACGATCCACGCCAATGAACCCGGGGCGGTTCCGGCACGGTTGGCGGCGCTCGGGGCCCTAGCCGGCTGGGATCCGCAGGCCACCGCGCTGCAGGCCAGCAGCGCACTGGACCTGCTCATCCACATGGCACGCGGTCCTGACGGGAGTCGGGCTCCGGTGAAGCTGAGTCGCCTGTTCCTGGGGGAGACCCAGCAGATGCGCACCCAACCGCTGATTGACGCCTCCTTGCACGACCCGCTGCTGCCTGGCGCGGAATCATGGTTAAAGGAGCGGTTCGATTCTGCCACCGTGGAGACGATCCTCCAGGCGCTGTACCGCCGACCGGGGAGCGCAACATGACCCTGCTCTCGGTTTTCGGACTGCTGCTGCTGGTGGCGGCCGCCGCCCTGTGGCGTTCCCCTACGCGTCGGCGGCAGCAGTGCGGCGGCCCCAATGCAAACCTGGGAAGGCGGCCGCTGCTGCGCAACGCAACGAGTTTTCATTCCGGGGATACACTCCACCGGCGCTTCTGGCCGGGGCAACGAATCGGCCCGGGTCGGGGTGCAGCGGTGGACGCGCATGCGGAGTCCAGCGTACGGGTGGTGCGCGAACTGGCAGGGCTGCTGCGCAGCGGTAAACAGTTGGACGCCGCCATGCAGTTGCTGCTGCGGATCGAAGCAGGGGAGACAAACCCGGCAGCGCGGGCACTATCGGCACTGTATGTCCAACGCCAGACCCGCTGGACACAGCCCCCAGGCGCGGTTGCCGGCCTGGACGGGGAGGCCGGGCACCTGTTGCGCCGGCTGCACTGGTGTTTTGAGATCTGTGAGCAAAGCGGCGCCCCGCTGGCAGAAGTGCTGGAGCGTTTGGCCGAGGACCTGGAGGCGGCGCAGGATGCACGGCGAACCCTGGATGTCGCGCTGGCCGGTCCCCGGGCCACCACCCGCCTGCTGACCTGGCTGCCCCTGCTCGGTTTGCTGAGTGGGGCGCTCTTTGGCATTGACGTTTTCACCGTGCTGGCAGAATCCGCGCTGGCCCGGGTGGCGGTCCTGCTGGGTCTTGGGCTCTGGGCGGCCAACCGGCTCTGGTGCCGGCTGCTGTTAACGCGTTCCACCCGTGAGGCGGTCCGGGGGTGAGAGCGTTGTTCCTGCTGTCCCTGGCCATCAGCGTAATGCTGGCCTTCCGTCCGCCAGCCCGCCAGCAGCGGCCCGGCAGTGGGCGGGAAGGGAAACGAAGAACGAAACCGTCGGCCCAGGATCCGCCGGTGGAACTGGTGCTGGACCTGGCGGCCAGCCTCTTGGAATCGGGGCTGCCGTTGAATCGCGTGCTGCAGATCCTGGGCACCAACATTCCGCATTGTGCGCCGTTGCGTGCCGTGTGTCGTTGCCTGGAGATGAACATGGACTGGAACGACGCCTGGAACGGCACACCCTCCTGGCTGGCGCCGCTGCGCCGGGCGCTATATTTCACCCGCAGTTCCGGAGCATCCGCCTCCCAGCTGCTGCACAACTCGGCGGCCTTGCAACGGCGCGAGCGGATCGCCACCGCACAGCGGGTCGGTGCCCAGTTTGGGACCAAACTCGTGCTGCCGCTGGGCTTGTGCGCTTTACCGGCGTTCATCGCCTTGGGGGTCATCCCGCTGATCGTCGCGTTGCTGCCCCAGTGGTAATCCCCAATCCGCCACCCGCCCCTGCAGGGGTGGGAGTAATGCCGTGATGGTGGATGGCAGACAGGGTTGATCCCCAACCTTGTCCAACCAACCGGAAATGATTCGGAAAATTACCCTCGAAAGGAACCGACATGAAATCACGGATCAGGAACGCAATGGGTCCCAAGGGGCTACGACAGCGTCCCGGGGTGCCTGCCGGGATTGAATGGGACGATGAGAGCGGCAGTACGACCGCCGAATTCGCCATGGTGACCCTGGCAGCGGTTGCCTTCGCTGGTTTATTGATCAGCATCCTGTCCAGCGGGGATGTGCGCGGCATGCTGCTGGGCCTGATCAGCAGGGCCCTGAGCCTCTAGCCATGGGGCTGAAAGATGACCGGGGCAGCAGCACCGCAGAACTTGCGGTGCTGCTGCCGGGCATTGCACTGATGCTCAGCCTCACTTTAGGCGTGGGAGTCCTGGGAATGCAGCAGATCCGGGTGCAGCAGGCTGCCTCGGCGGTTGCCCGGGAATTGGCGCGCGGTGAAGAGCCTGCCCAGGCACGGGCCACCGGCAGCCGTCTGGCCGGAGGCAAGGCACGGTTCAGCATTAGCACCGGCGGGTCATTGGCTGAGGTGAAGGTGAGCCGAATCCTGCAGGTGCCCCTGATCGGGACGGTTACCTTGCGCGGCGAGGCCCATGCGGCGTGGGAGCAGAAATGAACAGGTCAGCAACGCTCGGGCAGGATCCGGAACGCGGCAGCGGCACGGTGCTGGGCTTGGCCCTGCTGCTGGTGGGAATATTGGCTTGCGGGGCCATCGCGCTGATCCTATCGGCAGGGCATGCGGCCACCCGGGCTGGAACTGCCGCCGATCTAGCGGCGCTCGCCGCGGCGGATACTGCCCGCGGGCTGCGTGAGGGTGAACCGTGCGCCGTGGCTGTGCAGATCGCCGGCAGCAACGGGGCTGGCGTGGAACATTGCGCCCTGCAAGGCGGTCAGGTGGTGAAGGTATCGGTGAGCGTGCCGGTGGGATTTACCTTCGCAGGCCTGAATGTGTATCAGGCGCGAGCGACCGCGCGGGCAGGGCCGCCGCCACTGTGGAACTGATCAGTTCCTAGCGCCAGTGCCGCGGCTCGATGTCATCCAGCACTGCGCTGAGCAGTAGGATTGCGCCGGCCTTGTTTAGCGGATTGTTCCTATTGCCGCACTTGGGGGACTGGACGCAGCTGGGGCAGCCGTTGGTGCATTCGCAGCTGTCGATGGCATCACGGGTGGCCCGCACCCAACGGACGAATTGTTCAAAACCCCGCTCGGCGAATCCGGCACCACCCGGCTGGGCATCGTAGACGAAGATTGTTGGCTGCCCAGTGTCCACGTGCAAGGCGGTGGAGACTCCTCCAATATCCCACCGGTCGCTGGTGGCCACCAAGGGCAGCAGACCGATCATCGCGTGCTCCGCCGCATGCAGGGCCCCGGGGAAAAATTCGGGGGTGATTCCCGCATTGATCAGCCGCTGTTCGGTGAGCGTGAACCAGATGGACTTGGTGTGCAGCTCGCGTGCTTCCAGATCCAGCGGCTCCTCGGAGAGTACCTCGTTGGAGGAGACGGACTTGCGCTGGAAGGACACCACCTGGGTGGTGACGATGACTTCTCCAAAGTGGATGGCCAGGTCGCGGTGCTCGCTGCTGCGCTCGGTTCCCTGCACGGCGACCGTGGTGATGTCCCGCGCGGTGGTGTAATAGTCCGGGTTGACGCGGGTGACAACGACGGTGTGGTTCTGTTCGTCGAGCTCTTCAACGAAGTAGCTGGAACCCTGGTGGACGTAAATCGCGCCGGGGTGGGCCTGGTAGTGGGTTTGCGGTGAGTCCATGGTGCCAAGGATCGCGCCGGATTCCGCGTCGATGATGTTTACCGGGCCCCCGCCATCGGCGCGGATGGAGAACATGGCCGCCGCGTGCTGGGCGTGGGTCCAAAACCAGCCTGCCGGGCGGCGGCGCAGGTAACCGCGGGCCACCAGGGAATCGAGCAGCTCCTCCGAGGTGGGGCCAAACATTTCCAGTTCTTCACTGCGCAACGGCAGTTCCTGGGCTGCCGCACACAGGTGACCGGAGAGCACGTATTTGTTCTGCGGATCGAACACGGTCGCCTCTACGCCCAGGTCAAAGATCGCCTCCGGGTGGTGCACCAGGTAGGTGTCCAGGGGATCTTCACTGGCCACAAAAATGGCCAGGGAACCCTGCCCTGCCCGCCCGGCCCGGCCGATCTGCTGGAAGAAGGAGGCCCGGGTGCCCGGCCAGCCGGCGACCACCACTGCGTCCAGTCCGGCGATGTCGATTCCCAGTTCCAACGCGGAGGTGGATGTGACTGCCAGCAATTTGCCCGAGCGCAGAGCCGATTCGATCTCCCGGCGCTCGGTGGGCAGATAGCCCGAGCGGTAGGCAGCCAGGCGGACGCTGAGCTCGGGGGCGAACTGTTCCAGGTGACTGCGGGTGAGCGTGGCAATCGTTTCGGCGCCGCGCCGGGACTTGATGAAGACTATGCTGCGGGTGTGGTCGGCCATCAAATCGGTGAGGATGGAAGCGCTTTCGGCGATCGCGGTGCGACGAACCGGTGCCCCGTTTTCTCCCACGCGTTCGGTCAGGGGCGGCTCCCACAGCCCAATTACCAGCTCGCCGGAGGTGGAGAAGTCATGGGTCACCGCTTCGGCCTGGGCGCCGATGAGCCGCGAGAAAGACGCTGCCGGGTCGGCGCTGGTGGCCGAGGCGCCGATGAAGACGGGACCGGACCGGTAGTGCTGGCACACCCGACGCAGCCGGCGCAGCAAGTTGGCCACATGGGAACCAAAGACCCCGCGGTAGGAGTGCGCCTCATCAATGACCACATAGCGCAGTCGCTTGAAGAAGCGGTCCCAGCCCTGATGGTTCGGCAGGATGCCGCGGTGGAGCATGTCCGGGTTGGTGAAGATGAAGTTCGCGTGCTGTCGGATCCATGAGCGGCTGGCCGGGTCTGTGTCGCCGTCATAGCTGGAGGCGCGTACCCCGGGCACCTGCAGGGCCTGCACGGTGGCCAGCTGGTCGGCGGCCAGCGCCTTGGTCGGGCAAATGTACAAGATGGTGGCTTGGGCGTCCCAGTCGTTGGGGGAGGCCTGGCGTGCCCGGTACAGTGCGTCCAGTCCGGGCATCAGGTAGGTCAGGGATTTGCCCGAGGCGGTGCCGGTGGCCACGATCGTGTGCCGTCCCTGATGGATCAGCTCGGCCGCCTGAACCTGGTGCAGCCAGGGCTGGTTGATCCCCAGCCCCTGGAAAATCCCGCGCACCTGCGGGTCAAGCCATTCGGGCCACGGTGCGGTGATTTCATCCTTGGCCGGCACCACGCGGCGGTGCACTACTGCGTCCGGGTCATTGTGCCGTTCGAATGGATCCAGCAGCGCATTGACGGTCTTGGCCATGGGCTGGGATCACCTCGGTGGTTGGCGGGATGGACGCATGATTGGCAGGGCCGGCGGCGTGCAGCCCCAAGGACACAGCCGGGATGCGCACGCGGGCCTGCCCCATCCGTTAAATGCTACTCGCCGCCGAAGCGGGCTCGGCGGCGAGGGGGCGAATGCGTGCAGGTTAGCCTTTGAAGGCCACAACGCTGCCCAGGTTCGTCCAACCCAGGGACGCGTAGAGCTTCTGGCCGTCAACGGAGGCAATCAGCAGGCCTTCGTCCACATCGTGTTCCTGCGCCAGGGAGGCCAGGGCGCGCATGGCCAGGGTGCCCAGGCCGCGGCGCCGGAATTCAGGGCCGGTAATGATGCGGTCAAAGATGGCATAACCATTTACTGCCGAAACGTGACCGGAGGCGGCAACGACTTCCTCGTTATCCTCCGGGTGCAGCGAGACGTAGGCGTGGGTGCCATCGCGTTCAATCTGGAACACGAAGCCATCCGGGGGCAGCGGCACCTCCACGTCGTGGGCAGCCAACTCGGTAACCATCAAAACTTCGTCATCGGCAGCGATCTGCAAACCGACCTCGTTGGCCAGTTCAATCAGCCCCGGAACGTCTTCGGAAAAGGCGGTCAGTCGTCGCGCCGGATGCTTTTTCAGGGTCTCGGCAACGGCCTGCAGTTCCTCGCGGGAGGGGTCGTAGATGACGTACTCCCAGTCCTCGGTGGTGTCGTGCCGCAGCGCCGCATGGACACGGCCTTCATGGCGCGCTTCATAGCCGCGCGCGCCGGACCAGCCTGCAACCCAGGTGCCAATTAGTTCATCGCTTGCGTTTGATGCCATGCTTTGACCCTACCCTGTCTTTCCTAGTAACTCGCTGACAAAGGCCAATCGTTGCTTACTTGAAATCATAGTCAAACTGATGTGACGTTGCTCCACGTAGCACCTGAATGGACGCTAAACCCACTACCCTTATACCTTGTGGCCATTCATCGCATTGTCTTGTATTACGCTTTTACACCGCTGAAAGACCCCGAGGCGATCCGCCTGTGGCAGCGCTCCCTTTTGGAGCAGTGGGGTCTGCGAGGACGCATCATCATCTCCAAGGACGGCATCAACGGAACCGTCGGTGGGGAGATCTCCGCGGTGAAGCAGTATGTTAAGGCCACCCGCGAATATCCGGCCTTCAAGAAGATGGACATCAAGTGGTCCGAAGGCTCCGCCGAGGACTTCCCGCGCATCTCGGTGAAGGTGCGCGATGAGATTGTCACCTTCGGGGCACCGGGGGAGCTGCAGGTCGACGAGAACGGCGTCGTTGGCGGCGGCACGCACCTGCGTCCGGAAGAGCTGCATGAACTGGTTGAGGCCAAGCAGAAGGAAGGAACCCAGGTTCAGTTCTTCGATGGGCGCAACGCGTTCGAGGCGCAGATTGGCCGGTTCAAGAACGCGATTGTGCCCGAGGTGGACACTACCCGGGACTTCCTGGAAGAGATCGACTCCGGTAAATACGACCACCTCAAGGACCAGCCGATCGTCACCTACTGCACCGGTGGGATTCGCTGTGAGGTGCTCTCGGCGCTGATGATCAACCGTGGCTTCCAAGAGGTCTACCAGATGCAGGGAGGGATCGTGCGCTACGGAGAAAAGTATGGGGATGCCGGCCTGTGGGAGGGTTCGCTGTACGTTTTCGACAAGCGCATGCACATGGAATTCACCGAGGACGCGGTGACCATCGGCGAATGCGTGGGCTGCCAGGCGCCGACCAACAAGTTTGAGAACTGCGCCGAGCTCTCCTGCCGCAACCTGCGGCTGTTCTGCACCGAATGCGCCCAGGACGAGCAGCTGCGCCGCTGCCCGACGTGCCAGCAGGCGCCGCTCAGCGCCTGATATGTTGCTGACTTTGTCAAGATAGGCAGAACAAGGCGACCCCGCATCCGAATGGGCGCGTGGTCGCCTTGCCGTTCCCCGGGAGCCCCGACCTTCAGGCCGGTTCATGACTCGTGCTGTTATTCAGCGACGACGTGGTCGAATCTGATATCCGCGGGTTGGTTACCGCATGACGAC
>NZ_JAVGCZ010000031.1:0-32918 GCF_052928425.1 Glutamicibacter sp. BSL13 | reverse complement strand
GGCAACATCACCGCATCCCTGCTGGAGCAGGCGCGCGCCCACTGGGATCAAGAGCGCATGCCCCGGCGCGGGGGCAGAGTGGATGTCGCCCGGGCCCGTTGGCAGCCCAATGACCGGCAGTGGCGCCAAATCCAGGAACTGTCCGCCAGCCTCGACGGGCCGCGGACCTCCAGGGCGGATGAAGAGCGGCCGCGCACCGACCCAGCCTTCGGGCAGCGGGCGGGCCGTGGAACCAAAACGTCGGAGCCGCGTGATGGGATGGAACCATGAGCGAATCGGCAGACACGGCAACGGGCACCCCAGAACTGCTGGATCACCTGGTCACCTCGCGCCAACCCTCACTGGTCGCCGGCGCCCCGGGAACCGGAAAGTCCACGTTGCTGGTTGAAGTCGCCGTGCAGCGCCTGCGTGCCGGGCTGGACCCGCTCTCCCTGCTGGTGCTGGCCCCCACCCGCAACACCGCCGCCATGTTGCGCAATGAACTTAGCGCACGGGCCGAGCAAACCTTTACCGAACCGGTGGTGCGCACCTGGTCCGCCTACGCCTTCGACCTGATTCGCCGCGCCCGGCTGCAGGGGCTGCTGCCCATGGTGGAGCGGGCCCCGCGCCTGCTCTCCGGGCCGGAACAGGACACCTTGCTCGGGCACCTGCTCGAAGGCCACGAACAGGGGCTGACCCCATCCCCGCCGTGGCCGGAGGAACTGCGCCTGGCGGTGGGCACCCGGGGTTTTCGCAAGGAGGTGCGTGAGTTCTTTGACCGGGTCTCCGAACTCGGCCTGGAACCGGACGACATCGCGCAGCTGGGGGAGCAGGCCGAACGCGGCGAATGGGTGGCCGCGGCCATGTTCTACCAGGAGTACCGGGATCTGCTGGACCTGGGCAGCGCCGAGGCCTTCGACCCGGCCGGGCTGATCACCCGGGCCGCGGAACTGCTGGAAGCCAACCCCGAATTCCTGGCCGCCGAACAGGATCAGCTGCAGCTGGTCCTGGTCGATGACCTGCAGGAGGCCAGCCTTTCCCAACACCGGCTGCTGACCCTGCTGGGGCGTGGCCGAAACCTGGTGGCCTTCGCCGCCCCCGACAATGTGGTGCAGGGGTTCCGCGGCGCCCGCGCCGCTGAGCTGGCACAGTTCACCCAGCGCTACTCAACGCCCCGCAACCCGGCTCGCATCTACGAACTGAAAACCAGCTACCGGATGGGCCCCGCCATCGCCCAGGCGTGGAAACGCGTGGTGCGCCGGGTCCCGGTGGCCGCCGGGCTGCACGGCCGAACCCTGGAGTTCGGCGAAGATCCCCACCCGGCAACGGTGCAAACGCATCTATTTGAAAACTCCACCCAGGAGGAGCGGTTCCTCGCCCAGCACATCGTGCACCTGAACCTCTACGAACACCGCCCCCTGGCGGAGATGGCGATCGTGGTGCGCACCGGCTCCCAGGTGCGCAATCTCAGCCGCTTCCTGGAAGGCCAGGGAATCGCGGTAACCACCCCTCCGGCGGAAGTGCCGCTGAAGGAGGAGAACGCGGTGCGCCCGCTGCTGGACCTGCTGGCGCTGGCGGTGAACCCCGAAGCCAACGAGGACCCGCTGCGCATGCAGTCGCTGCTGCTCTCCCGCTACGGGATGAGCACCGCGCTGGAAATCCGGCGGCTGCGCCAGCTGCTGCGCCAGAAGGACAGTGCCGGTGGAGGCCGGCGTTCGAGCCAGGAACTGCTCGAAGCCACCCTGCATGAACCGGAGCTGGCCCAGGACCTGGGCCCGGTGGCCCGTGGGCTGGAACGCCTCCTGGGCATGTACCAGCGCCTGCGCGAAGAACTGGCCACCGGCAACGCCACCCCGGAAACCGCCCTGTGGGCGTTGTGGGAGGCCAGCGGCCGGGCCGAGGCCTGGCGTACCGAGGCATTGGGCACCGGACCGGCGGCCCGCCGCGCCGACCACGACCTGGACGCGGTGCTCTCCGTGTTCCAGGCGGCTGAACGCTTCGTTGACCAGCTGCCCGGGGCCAGTGTCGAACAGTTCGTCGAACACATCCTGGAACAGGAGCTGCCCATGGACTCCCTGGCCAGCCGTTCGGCCAGCGACCAGACCGTCACGGTGCTGACCACCGCGGCAGCCGCCGGCCGGCAATGGCCGGTCGTGTTCGTCCCGGGGCTGCAGGAGGGCTCCTGGCCCAACCTGCGGCTGCGCGGTGAACTGCTCGGCTCCAACGCGCTGGCCGAGGCGGTGGAGCACGGGGTCGGTTTCCTTGGCACCCGCACCCCCAGCCGGCTGGTGCGCGAAATCCGCAACGACGAGCTGCGCTCCTTCTCCAACGCGATCTCCCGCGCCAGCCAGTCACTGATCTGCACCGCCGTGGCCAGCGAGGAACAGCAGCCCTCCTCCTTCCTGCAGATCATCGACCCCGCCGCGGACCAGCAGGGCAGCTACACCGCGGTGCCCCGGATCCGGTCCCTGCCCTCCCTGGTCGCCGAGCTGCGCTGCGAGGCCGAAAGCCACATCGCCGCCGCCATGGGCGCCTGGCAGCAGGACTCCTCCCAGACGGTCTCCGCGGTCGCCCAGGATGCGGTGGCGGTCCTGGGCCAGCTCACCGCGGCACAGCCGGCGGTGCGCGGGGCGGCCCCGGCCACCTGGTGGGGATTGGCGCCGCTGAGCACCCAGGCCCCGGTCTTCCCCCAGGACCAGCCCATCCGGGTCTCGCCCTCCAAGGTGGAGGCGGTGCATGCCTCGCCGCTGAACTGGTTCGTGCAGGCCGCCGGCGGGCAAAGCGCCGTGGACTTTGCCGCCTCGCTGGGCACCTTGATCCACTCCATCGCCGAGGAGCACCCCGACGCCGCCGGCAGCGAATACCTGAAGGTGCTCGATGAGCGGTGGCCGGAACTGGAAATGCCGAACAACTGGGAAGGCAGGCGCGACCATGACCGGGCCGAGGAGATGCTGAAGAAGCTGGCCCTGTACTCGCTGCAGATGCGCTCCGAGGGGCGCTCCCTGGTCGCCCGCGAACTGCCGTTCAACGTGCCGGTGCCCCATGAGGGGCGGGAGGTGGAACTGCGCGGGGTCATTGACCGCATCGAGGTGGACGGGCAGGGCCGGCCCTATGTGGTGGATTTGAAGACCGGGGCCCGGATGCCCTCCGCCAAGGACGCGCTAACCCACCCGCAGCTGGGCGTCTACCAGGCCGCCATCACGCTCGGGGCCCTGGACTCCACCCCCGAAACCAGCCACCTGCCGGCCGAACCGGCCGGGGCGGCCCTGGTGTTCGTGGGATCCAACACCAAAAAGCCGAGCCTGCGCACCCAGCAGGCCCCCACCGATGACTGGGCGCAGCAGCTGATCATCGAGGCCGCGGCCCTGATGGGCGACGCCGAGTTCGTGACCCGGCACGATGCCTCGCGCGGCGCCGGATTCTCCAGCGGGTGCGCCCTGCCAGACATCTGCCCCTTGTGCAGCGAAGGACGACAGGTGACCGAACCATGAGTGAGATCCGCTTTACCCCCGAAGAGCTCTCCGCCGCCCTGGGCGAACAGTTCCCGCCCACCGAACAGCAAAGCCGGATCATCTGCGCCCCGCTGGAACCGATGCTGGTCATCGCCGGGGCCGGGTCCGGGAAAACCAAGACCATGGCCGACAAGGTTGTCTGGCTGGTGGCCAACGAGCTGGTGCGCCCGGAGGAAGTGCTCGGGGTGACCTTCACCCGCAAGGCCGCCGGAGAACTGTCCGCCCGCATCCGCGCGAAGATCGCCGCGCTGGTGAACACCGGCCTGCTGGATGGGCAGACCACCGAGGACTACCTGGACCCGTCCGTGTCCACCTACCATTCCTACGCGAACACGCTCGTGCAAGACTACGGGCTGCGCCTGGGCATTGAAGAGGACAGCGCCCTGCTGGGGGCCGCCCAATCCTGGGAATTGGCCAGCGAGGTGCTTGAGGCCTACACCGGGGACTACGAACACCTGGGCAGCGCCACCAGCACCCTGATCAACGCGATCGTCAGCTTCTCCTCCGAGGCCTCCGAACACCTGGTGGGCACCGCGCAGGCCGAAGCCTGGCTGCGGGACCTGGAGCAGCGGCTGCGCCACCTGCCCATGTACCCGGACAAGGACAAGGCGCAGACCGCGGTCGCCGGCAAACTCATCGACAAGATCGCCTCGCGGGCCACCATCGCCGAACTCAGCCAGCGCTACGCCGAGGAGAAGGCGCGGCGCGGGGTCATGGACTACGGGGACCTGGTCGCCCACGCCGCACGCATCGCCGAGCAGATCCCGGCCGCAGCGGTGGCCGAACGCTCCAAGTACAAGGTGGTGCTGCTTGACGAGTTCCAGGACACCTCCCACGCCCAGATGGTGCTCTTCTCCCAGCTCTTCGGCGACGGACACCCGGTCACCGCGGTGGGGGACCCGAACCAGTCCATCTACGGTTTCCGCGGAGCCAGCGCCGGACAGCTCTTCCACTTTCCCAACGAATTTCCCATCGTCGAGCCGGACGGGCAGCGGCGCAACGCCCACGTGCGCCACCTGACGATCGCCTGGCGCAACACGGTCAACGTGCTGCAGGCGGCCAACCTGGTCTCCGGCAGCGGACAGCAGGCTCCCGGCCCGGTGGCTGTCAAACCGCTGGAGGCCTCCGCCCACGCCCAGCCCGGGCGGGTGGTGCTCAACCGCTGTGCGACCGACCGGCAGGAAGCCGAAGCGATCGCCCAAACGATCGAGACAGAAATCCTCCAGCGCCGCTCCGCAGGCCAGGAGACCACCGCTGCGGTGCTCAGCCGCAACCGCGCCCAGCTGGGCCTGATGGCCCAGGTGCTTTCCGAGAAGGAAATCCCGTACCAGCTGGTGGGGCTCTCCGGGCTGTTGAGCACCCCGGAAGTCAACGACCTGGTCTCCTGTCTGCACGTGCTGGTGGACCCGCTGCGCAGCGACAAGCTGATGCGGCTGCTGGCCGGCGCCCGCTGGCGCATCGGCCCGGCGGACCTGATGGCCTTCGCCGACTGGTCCCGTTTCCTGGCCCGGCGCCGTGAACACGCCCTGACCGGAACCCTCGAAGCGCAGCTGCTGGTGCAGGACGCGCAAGAAGATGAGCAAACCCTGGCCCGGGCGGAGGTCAACGACGCCGCGAGCCTGATTGAGGCGCTGGACTTCCTGCCGCCGGCTGGCTGGACCAGCGCCGATGGGAGGACACTGAGCGAGAGCGGGTACCTGCGGCTGAGCAGCCTGCGTGATGAACTGCGCCGGCTGCGGCTGCTGGCAAACGACGACCTCGAGGCCCTGGTCAGGGAAATTGAGCGCGCCATGAACCTGGACATCGAGGTCGCGGCCCGGCCCTGGGTGGAGCCAGGGCAGCGGCGGGCCAACCTGGACGCTTTTGCCGATGTCATCAAGGATTACTGCCGCCACGCGCCGCAGGCGGACCTGACCGGGTTCCTGTACTGGCTGGAGCAGGCGGCCGACAAGGAGAAGGGGCTGCCGCTGCCGGCCCAGGACGCCGACCCAAACAGCGTGCAGCTGCTGACCATCCACGCCTCCAAGGGACTGGAATGGGACATCGTGGCGGTGATGTCAATGAATGAGGGCGTGTTCCCGGACCGCACCTCGGACCGCTGGACCAGCGGGGACGCGGCCCTGCCCTGGCCGCTGCGCGGTGACCGCCGTGACCTGCCGCAGTGGGACACCGACCAGGCCTCCTTTTTTGAGCTGCTCGAAGCCGAGAAGCAGTTCGCCGCCGACGTGGCAGAGCACAATGAACAGGAAGAACGCCGTCTGGCCTATGTGGCGCTGACCCGTGCTAAATCGCTGCTGATCTGCAGCTGCAGCGTCTGGTACGGGACCCGCACCAAACCCTCAAGCCCATCGATCTTCATAGAGCAGCTGCTGCCGCTGGCCGAGGGCCCTACCCCTGGGGCCGAGATCGGGGTGTGGGTGCAGGACGAGCATGCGCCGGAAGCCAACCCAACCCGCTCCCAACCGGTTGAGGCGCGCTGGCCCTACGACCCTTTGCAGGGGCCGGAGGTCACCGGGGGCAACCCACGCACCGCCTACCCGTACTCGCGCCGCGAAGTCCTGCAGACCATGGCCGAGGGGGTGCTGGGGGCGGCCCAAACCCCGCAGGAGGCGGTGATGCAGACCGAGCAGGGCCAGGCCTGGGCGGAGGAGGCCGCACGGCTGCTCGCCCAACGCCAGTTCGCCGCCCAGCAGGAGCACGGTGTGCACAAGCCCGAACACGTGCGGGCCTCCCTGTTTGTGGAATTGGCCGAGAACCCGCAGGAGGTGCTGGAGAACCTGCGCCGCCCGGTGCCGCGGCGCCCCGGCATGGCGGCACGACGCGGTACCGCGTTCCACGCCTGGCTAGAGGAATACTACGAACAGACCCAGATGCTGGACCTGGGGGAGATCCTGGAACCGGCCGACGCGCTGATCGACGACACCCTGGACCTGGAGGGGATGAAGCAGGCGTTCCGGCAAAGCGAATGGGCCGAACGCCAACCGGTGCACGTGGAAGTGCCCCTGGAAACCCGCATCGGGGATATTGCGGTGCGCGGCCGGATCGATGCGGTGTTCCGCACCGCTGAGGGGCATTGGCTGCTGGTGGACTGGAAGACCGGGCACGTGCCCAGCGGCAAGTCATTGAAGGACAAACTGGTGCAGCTGGCCGTGTACCGGTTGGGCTGGTCACGCCTGCACGGGATTCCGCTGGAGGAAATCCAGGCCGCCTTCTACTATGTGGGGGCCGGGATCACCATCCACGCCCAGCAGCTGCAGTCCGAAGCGGAGCTGGAACAGATGATCGGCGCCGCGTTCGAGCAGCTGGACGAACCAACCCGGCAGGGCTGAACCAAGCAGCATTCAACCCGACAGGGGTAACGCCACGGGCCCCGGCCGCAGCAGCATCCACGGGTGCCGCCGCGGCCGGGGCCCGTGAGCCATGACCTATTTTGTCGAATCCTGCTCCGGTGCCGGGGGCTGCTTGGCCGCGGTGGAGCCGGTGTGGGTTCCGCCGGTTTCGGGGGCCACAGTTTCCTGCTGGTCCGCCTCCCGGCCCGTTTCGGTCTCATCCTTGGCTGCCTCATCCTTGGCTGCCTCATCTTTGGCTGCCTCATCGGCCCCGGCCGGCTGGGCCTGCGCAGGCTCGGGCAGCTTGGAGACCCGTTGGGAGGAATCCGGCGCGCTGGCGGTGTTTGAATCCTCGCCGTGCGCGGTGCTGCCCTGCTCGTTGGCCGGGTCCTGCTCCTGCTGCGGCTTGCCGAACACGGAGCTGACCGGTCGCGGCTCCTCAACCACGGACAGCGGCTGGCCGCCGTACTCGGCGATGTTCTCATCCAGCTCGTGCAGCATCTGCTCGGCGTCGTCGATGCGTTCATCGTCCTTCGAATCCAGGGACTTCACCAGCCACTGGGCCAGGGCGAACTCGGCGTTCAGCGCCGCGCGGCGCATGATGTGCGGGTCGGCCTTGTCGGCGCGGGCCTGCATGTATGCGGCAAACACCTTGTCGCCGAACTCGTGATCCTCCACCGCCGAAAGCCAGGCGAAGTCCTCGGCCGGGTCGCCCACATGCAGGTCGGTCCACCCCTTCACGGCGGTGATGCGACTGCCCAGCACCTGCAGCTGCTCCTCATCGAAGGAGCCGTGGACCACCGCGGCATTAAACCGCCACAGCGACACGTCTTCCATCGCGTGCTCCCAACGGCGCAGCAGCCGGCTGGGAACCTTGCCGGTGGCGGCGGCGGTGTCCAGTTCGTTGAGCTTGCGCTGGCGCACCTCGTCGGCCGTGTAGGTGGGCAGCCCGGCGACCTCCACCGATTCATCCGGGATCTTGTGGATCGCGGCCATCGTGTTGCCCAGCTCCCGGGCCAGCGGTTCACCCAGCTGCACCAGGTCCTCCAGCATCACCCCGTGTCCGGGCAGGTCCTTGTAGACGAAGGTGCGCAGCGGTCCCTGGCGGACGGTGCCGGCTATCGCCGGCAGCGCGAAGGGCAGCGCGGCGCGGACCTTGGCCGAAAAAGCGCGCAGCGCCGACAGCTCGGCCTCCAAGCGCATGCTGGCCTCATCGTGTTTGGGCGAACGCACCCGCCAACGGTTTTTCTTGTCGTCGATGAGCAGCGCCGAATCAAAATCTTCGGGGTCATCGGACAACGCAGCGTAGCCAACCGGGCAGAGACCGGGCACTGCTGCGGTGGCAATTGCGGCGAGTTCCATGGCAGAGCGTTTCACATGTTCCACCGTAAACTACCGGCACAGTGCTGATGGCCAAAGACTCACGGTATGTCACCGCAAATCGGTGGGCCCCGTGTGGCCCTGGGGGAAGCAGGGTGGGGTCGCCCACACTCCGGGGCCCGCGGCCACCCGTATTTTGACAGCACGCCTAAAGTTGTAGATATGGCGCTTGCAGAGAAATACCACCTGCCCCTGGAGGACCTGAGCTTCGCGGAGGCCCGGTTCGAACGGCAGATTATCGAATATGATGAACCGGATCTGCTGCAACAGGTTCTGCAACGTGAGAGCACCCTGGTCATGAGCATGGTCGAGGGCAGGGCCCTGGCCGATGCCGGCGGGCTGGCGCTGGTGCCTGGCCCATCCTCCACCCTGCCCGAGGGCGGGGAGTACATCTACCTGGGGCGCGCGGCGCAGCACGACTACGTGGTGGCCCTGCTGCCGCAGCAGATGGCCCCGGCCCACCACGAGCAGCTGGACCTGCGCACCGCGTTCACCCAACTGCGGCCCGAACACCAGCACCTGATGCTAATCGCCCAGGCGATCACCAACTGGCGGCGCAGCTACAACTTCTGCCCCGAATGCGGTTCCCCCGTGCACCCCACCACGGCCGGGTGGGTGCTTAAATGCGTGAAGAACGGGCATGAGCTCTTTCCCCGCACCGACCCGGCGGTGATCGTGGCCATCATCGATGACCAGGACCGGATCCTGCTCGGGGCCAACGCCCGCTGGAACACGACCGTGTACTCGGTGCTGGCCGGCTTCGTTGAGGCCGGGGAATCCTGCGAATCGGCGGTGCGGCGCGAGGTCTTCGAGGAATCCGGGGTGCGCGTTGATGAATGCCACTACCGCGGCTCCCAGCCCTGGCCGCTGCCGCGCTCGCTGATGCTTGGCTATACGGCGCACGCCCAAACCACCGACCTGGTGCCCGACGGACTGGAAATCCTGGACCTGCGCTGGTTCTCCCGGGCGGAACTGGGCCGGGAACTGGCCGCCGGCAGCATCCAGATCCCGCGCGGGGTCTCCATTGCCCACGCCCTGATCCGCGACTGGTACGGCCAGCCCCTGCCGGAGGCGGGCGCCCGATGAGCGAGCAGTCCAGCGTGAGCCCGGATCTGCTGGCGGGCCTGGACGCCGAGCAGCGCCGTGCGGCCGAAAGCCTGACCGGACCGCTGTGCATCCTGGCCGGGGCGGGCACCGGCAAGACCCGGGCAATCACCCACCGCATCGCCCACGGGGTCTATACGGGGGTGTACCAGCCCAACACCGTGCTGGCCCTGACCTTCACCACCCGTGCCGCAGCGGAGATGCGCACCCGGCTGCGCCACCTGGGCGCCAACGGGGTGCAGACCCGCACCTTCCATGCTGCGGCGCTGCGCCAGCTGCAGTACTTCTGGCCGCAATCCATTGGCGGCACCCTGCCGAACCTGATTGAGCACAAGGCGCCGTTGGTGGCCGAAAGCGCGCGCCGGTTGCGCATTTCCAGCGACCGGGCGATGGTGCGCGACCTGGCCTCCGAAATTGAGTGGGCGAAGGTCTCGATGCATTCGGTGGAAACCTACGCCAAGGTGGTCGAGGGCCGGGAGCTGCCCAACGGGCTGGAGCCGGTGACGATGGTGCGCATCTTCCAGACCTATGAGGAGCTGAAGGACGACCGCCAGGTCATCGACTTTGAAGACGTCCTGATGCTCACCGCCGCCATCCTGGAGGACGATGAGAAGGTCGCGGCCAGCGTGCGTGCCCAGTACCGGCACTTCGTGGTGGATGAGTACCAGGACGTTTCCCCGCTGCAGCAGCGCCTGCTGGATTTGTGGCTGGGGGAGCGGCGGGACATCTGCGTGGTGGGAGACGCTTCCCAGACCATCTACTCGTTCACCGGGGCGACCTCCGACTACCTGCTGAAGTTCCGCCAACGCTACCCGGAGGCTGACGTGGTCAAGCTGGTGCGCGACTACCGTTCCACCCCCGAAGTGGTGGCCCTGGCCAACAAGATCCTGGCCACGCGCCGCATTGAAACCTCCGTGCCGGACCGCACGGTCACCTGGCCTGAACCCCTGGAGCTGATCGCCCAGCGCGAGCACGGCCCGGAGCCGGAGTTCTTCGAGGCCAGTGATGACGCGCACGAGGCGGAGGAAGTCGCCCAGCGGATCAAGGCACTGCTGGGCAACGGCCAGGACGTCAGTGAAATCGCCATCCTGTACCGCACCAACGGCCAGTCCGAGGCCTTCGAACAGGCCCTGACCGCACACTCCATCCCGTACGTGATGCGCGGCGCCGAACGCTTCTTCTCCCGCACCGAGGTCAAGGAGGGGATGCTCGCGCTGCGCGCGGCCCTGCACGTGGAATCGGAGATCCCGGCACCCCAGATGGTGCGCGACGTGCTTTCCTCCCACGGCTACGCCCCCCAGCCGCCGGCGGCCGGCGGGGCCCAACGCCAACGCTGGGAATCGCTCTCGGCGCTGGTGCGTCTGGCCGACGACATGGCCGCCGCCCGCGAACAGGGAGGCGAGCAGATTACCCTGCGGGAGATCATCACCGAACTTGAGGAGCGCGCCGCCACCCAGCACGCGCCCACGCTGAACGGGGTCACCCTGGCCTCCTTCCATGCGGCCAAGGGCCTGGAATGGGATGTGGTCTTCTTGGCCGGGCTCAGTGACGGGCTGGTGCCGATCACCTATGCCAAGGACCAGGCCGGCTACGACGAGGAACGGCGACTGCTGTACGTGGGGATCACCAGGGCCCGGCTGCAGCTGTTCCTCTCCTGGTCGTTGGCCCGCACACCAGGAGGACGCGCCCACCGCCAGCCCTCACGCTTCCTGGACGGGATCCGCGCCGTGCCGCATTCCTCGGCCCGCCAGCCAAGCCGGCGGCGCAAGGAACAGAAACTGACGCCGGCCGTGTGCCGGGAATGCGGCTCGTTCCTCAGCAACGCCCGTGAACGCAAGCTGCGCCGGTGCTCGGACTGTCCGGCCGCCTACGACGAGCAGCTCTTTGAGACACTGCGCGGCTGGCGCAGTGAGGTGTCCCAGGCGAACTCGGTTCCCGCGTTCGTGGTGTTCACCGATTCAACGCTGATGGCCATTGCTGAGGACAAACCCGGTACGCTACAGGAGCTGGGCCGGATTTCCGGGGTGGGCAAATCCAAACTTGAACGCTACGGGCAGGCCGTGCTGGACCTGGTGAACCAGGGCTGAGAGCCGCCGGCCCGTACCGTGATGCGGTAACGCGCTGCGGGGCGCGGGGCCAGCCGGTCTATCCCCAACCGGTGACCCGCATCGCCCGGGGCGGTGAGTGCGGGCCTAGGGTGGGGATTCCACGTCCGGCAGCCCGGGCACGAACTTCTAGAATCGGAGGCTTGGCATGCCAGCGCATCCCACCACAGTGGATTTCTATGCCGAGGATGACATCCCGGTACGCATCGTGCGTTCCACCAAACGACGCAAGACCGTCTCCTCCCAGTGGAAGGATGACCGCTTTGTCGTCTCGGTCCCGGCGGCATTGACCGAATCGGCCGAACGCACCTTTGTCGAGGAGATGCTCAAGAAGTTCCGTCAGCGCAAGCGCACCACCGACTGGGCGCTAAGTGATGAGGCGTTGATGCAGCGGGCCATAGCCCTGGACCGGCACTACACCGGGGGTTTGGCCGCACCGGTCTCGGTGCGCTGGGTCAGCAACCAGACCAAGCGCTGGGGTTCGGCGACCGTGTACGAGCGCCGCATCCGGCTCTCCACGCGCCTGCAGTACATGCCGCAATGGGTTCAGGACTATGTGCTGGTGCACGAACTGTGCCACCTGGTGGAACCGGCGGACGGGCACGGCCCGCGCTTCAACGAGCTGCTGAACCGTTTCGAGCGGCGGCGCGAAGCCGACGAATACCTCAAGGCCTTTAGCGCCGGCTACCGGGCCCACGCCCGGGAGATGGGGCGCCCGGATGATCAGCTCGAGGACCTGGATGAGGGTGGGGACCTGGAGCACCGCTAAGCGCTCCGCCGGCGCTCGCCGTCCTTCCGGGGCTGCATCCCTTGAGAAACGGGCCGGGCCCCGACGACCACGGTCGTCGGGGCCCAGCCCGTGATCGAATGAGGCGGTCTGGCTACGGCTTCGGCTCCTGCGGGCCGTCAGGGTCTTCTGGATCCTGCGGATCATCGGTGGCCTCAAAACCGCCGTCGAGCAGCTTGCCCAGCTGGGCGTCAAAGTCCTCGAACTCCGACGCCGCGGTCTCCCGGCGGCTGGTGAAGCTGGCCGGATCATCAAGATCCTCGGCGGTGGGCATCAGGTCCGGGTGACCCCAGACCGCGTCACGGCCCTCGGTACCGCGTTCGGCATCCAGGTGCTCCCACAGGGCGGTGGCCTCGCGCAGGCGGCGGGGACGCAGCTCCAGGCCCACCAGGGAGGCGAACGTGTTCTCCGCCGGCCCGCCCGAGGCACGGCGGCGACGGAAGGTTTCTCGCAGGTGCTCGGAGAACGGCAGGTTCTTCGCGGCCAGGGAGACCACATGGTCCACCCAGCCCTCGATGAGCGCCAGGGTCAGTTCCAGGTTCTTCAGCGCCCGTTCCTGCGCCTCGGTGCGCTGCGGGGTGAACAGGCCCTCGCCGAGCATCTGCTGCAGGGACTCCGGGTTTGACGGGTCGACATCGCGCACCGCCTCTTCGATGCGGGACATGTCGATGTGGATGCCCCGAGCGTAGCTTTCCACCGCGCCGATCAGCTTCGAGGACAGCCACGGGACCCGCTGGAACAGGCGCACATGGGCGGCCTCACGCAGCACCACGTACAGCAGGATTTCCTGCTCCGGGATCTCCAGCCCCTCGCCAAAGGCCTGCACGTTGGTGGCCACCAGCCCCGGGGTATTCCCCGCCAGGGGCAGACCAATGTCCGTGCCGCCCAACACGTCCTTGGCCAGGGTGCCCAGCGCGGTGCCCAGCTGGGCACCGAACATGCTGCCGCCCAGGTTGCGGAAGATCTGGTCGGAATTGCCCAGCATGCCCTTGATCTGTTCGGGCAGCTGCTCCTGCATCGAGGAGGTGATCGCCTTGATCACCGATTCGGCGATCGGCTCGGTCAGCTGCTTCCAGGTGCCCAGGGTCTTGTCGAACCACTTGCGGCGGGTCCACGCCTCCAGCGGCATGCCGGTGCCTTCAAAGACGGTCGCGTTATCCAGCCACATGCCGGCCAGGTGGGAGGCGTCGGCGATGGCGCTGCGCCGCGATTCGCTCACGGCCGGGTCTTCGCTGGCGTAGGCCTGCAGCGCGGTGTCCGAAGCCAGCTTCCAATTCACCGAGCCCTCGGCGGGATTGGACTGCATCATCGCCGACATGAAGGCCTGGGCCTGTTGCATCATCTGCTGCATTGCCGCGGGATTGTTCGCCTGGTCGCCCAGCGCGGCCCGCAACTGCGGTGGAAGATTGTTGGGATCGAATCCACCACCGAAGAGTTGTCCAAACATCGCAGCAAAAGGATCCTGTGGGTCATTCTCGTCGTCCGACCCGTGCGGTCGATTATTTGGTGGGTTCTGTGCCATGTAATAAAAGTACCCGTTCGAGCTGAGCGTTGACATAGATCCACGCACCAGTTCGCTTTCGGCACACCGAATATACCTCTGTGTGCGGATGAAGTTCCCTGGGCTTATTCAGTAGGCTAGGAGTGGTCGTTTGTCCCCAAATGGCCGAGCCACAACTTTTATGTCCGCGGCGGGAGCGACTTACGTGCAAGAGATGGAACCACTGCCAGGAGCTGACCCAGCCCAAACGCGGGAATCCGCAACCACCAGCTCCCCTCGGCCGCGCGGCACCATCGCCGGAACCATTGCGCTGCTGCTGGTGGCGGTGATTTCCTTCCTGCCCACCAACTTTGTGGTCGAATCACCGGGTCCGGTGGTCAACACGCTGGGCGAGCTGGACGGACATCAGCTGTTGAGCATCAAGGACGCCCAGACCTTTGAGACCGAAAGCCAGTTGGACATGACCACGGTCTACGTCCAGGGTGGCGGGCAGCACCGGGTGACCGTCCCGGTGATCCTGGAGGCGTTGGTGAATCCCACCAAGGACGTGGTGCAGGAAGAGACCGTGCTGCCGCGCGGGGTGACCAGCGATGAGCTGAGCCAGCAGAACGATTCGCTGATGGCCTCCAGCCAGGAGCTGTCGGTGGCCGCGGCCCTGAATGAACTGCAGATCCCCTTCACAACCACCCTGCAGGTGGTGGGCTTCGGCGATCCGCTCAACCAGGGCGCCCTGCGTGAGGGGGACGAACTGGAGAAGATCAACGGTGAACCCATCAAGGACCTGGCCCAGCTGAAGCAGGCCCTGACCCGCCAGGGGACAAAGCCGTCCACACTGACCGTCAAGCGTGAGGGCCAATCGGTGGACGAAGAGGTGAGCACCGCCGCGGCCGAGGACGGGACCCGGCAAATTGGCGTGTTCCTGAAGCCGGAATACACCTTCCCCATGGACGTGAACTTCGGGGTGGAGGACATCGGGGGACCCAGCGCCGGGATGATGTTCGCCCTGGCCATCATCGACCAGCTCACCGAAGGCTCCCTGGCCGGGGACACCCACGTGGCCGGCACCGGGGCGATCACCGATGACGGCAAGGTCGAACCCATTGGCGGGATCGCGCAGAAGATGGCCGCCGCCCAGCGCGCCGGCGCCGAGGTGTTCCTGGCCCCGGCCGATAACTGCCCCGACGTGCAGGACCGGGTCCCCAAGGACCTGGACGTGGTGAAGGTGTCCACCCTGGCCGAGGCCCGCCAGGCCCTGAGCCGCATCGCCTCGGGAACCGACCCGCAGCAGCTGCCCACCTGCACCTTGAAGTGAGCCCCGCGGCGGGTTCCGCTAGCCAAACCCCCGCAGACCAGATACCAATGTAAGTAAATACACGCGTCTCGGCACGAACTTTGCTCACCGGGACCTTGAGTGTGAGGAAAAAATAGTGTCATTCGGACCTGACAGTCCATTCGGAGGGCCCCCGCGGGGATCCGATGAACCCAAGCGCCCACCGAACCCGCCGAATCGGAAAACCTCGCCGCTGACGTTGACGATTTTCGCGGTGGGTATCCTCGTCGCGCTGTTCGTCTTCTTCTCGAACTTCTACGCCGACATCCTCTGGTTCAACCAGCTGGGATACTCGGAGGTGTATTGGACCGAGAAGATCGCCAAGGTGGTCATCTTCATCGTTGCCGCCGCCCTCATGGCCGTGCCGATGTGGCTGTCCATGCGCAGCGCCTACAAGCACCGCCCGGTGTACGCGCCCAGCTCAAACCGCCCGGACATGATGTCCCGCTACCAGGCGCAGCTGGAGCCGATCCGCCGCTTCTTGATGATCGGCATCCCCGTGGTGATCGGTGTGTTCTCCGGAATCGCGGTGGCCGGCCAGTGGCAGACCATCCTGCTGTTCATGAACCAGCAGGAGTTCGGCACCACCGACCCGCAGTTCAACCTGGACATCAGCTTCTTCGTGTTCACCCTGCCGTTCATCGGACTGATCAACGGGTTCCTGATTTCGGTGGTCCTGCTCGGCGGGGTGGCCGGGCTGCTGACCCACTACCTCTACGGCGGGATCCGCATCGAGGAACGCGGGGGAGTGACCATCGGCAAGGCCGCCCGGGTGCACACCGCCGTCGTCGTGGCCGTCTTCCTGGTGCTGCAGGGCGTGAACTACTGGATTGGCCAGTACGAGACGCTCACCGACCAGTCCGGCCGCGTGGCCGGTGCCCTGTACAAGGACGTGCACGCGGTCATCCCGGCGCGGATGATCCTGGCGATCATCGCCGTGCTGATTGCCATCACCTTCATCATTGCCGCCTTCACCGGGCGTTGGCGCCTGCCGCTGATCGGCACCGCGATGCTGGTGGTGACCATGATCGTGGCCGGGGGCATCTACCCGTTCCTGGTCCAGGAATACCAGGTGCAGCCTTCGCAGAAGTCCCTGGAACGCGAATACATTGACCGCAACATCAAGATGACGCGGGAGGCCTATGGCCTGCAGGATGTGGAGGTGACCCCGTATGAGGCGAAGGTGACCGCCGAATCCGGTGCGCTGGCCGCCGAGAAGGCGACCACCACCAACATCCGCCTGTTGGATCCGAACCTGGTTTCCGCGGCGTTCGCCCAGCTGCAGCAGTTCCGCAGCTACTACGCGTTCCCCACGAACCTGAACGTTGATCGCTACGAGATCGACGGCAAGACCGAGGACACGGTCATCGCCGCCCGTGAGATCACCGTGGACCCGAACGATTCGTGGATCAACCAGCACATCACCTACACCCACGGCTACGGCCTGGTGGCAGCCTACGGCAACCGCGTGGCCGCCGGCGGACGCCCGGACTTCATGCTCGGGGGCGTGCCGACCAGCGGTGAGCTGGCCAGCGATGAAAGCTACGAACCGCGGATCTACTTTGGTGAGCGGTCCCCGGACTACTCGATTGTCGGTGGCCCGGAGGACTGGCAGCCGCGTGAACTGGACCGCCCCAGCACCGGCTCCGAGGGTGAGGACGTGCGCTACACCTTCGAGGGCGACGGCGGGCCGAACATCGGCAACTTCTTCAACCGCCTGGTGTACTCGCTGAAGTTCGCGTCCACCGACCTGCTGCTCTCGGATGCGGTGAACGCCGAATCCCAGATCATCTACGACCGCAACCCGCGCGAACGCGTGAGCAAGGTCGCCCCGTACCTGACCCTGGATTCGAACGCCTACCCGGCGATCATCGACGGTCGGGTGAAGTGGATCGTGGATGGCTACACCACCTCCAACGCCTACCCGTACTCGCAGCAGCAGCAGCTGGAATCGGCGGTGACCGATTCGTTGACCAACGCCTCGGAATTCGACCGGCTCTCGGGCCGGGTGAACTACATCCGCAACTCGGTCAAGGCCACCGTGGACGCCTATGACGGTTCGGTGGACCTGTACGCCTGGGATGACCAGGAGCCGATGCTCAAGGCCTGGCAGCAGATTTTCCCGACCTCGGTCAAGCCGATGTCGGAGATGTCCGGCGAACTGATCGAGCACGTGCGCTACCCGGAGGACATGTTCAAGGTGCAGCGTGAGGTGCTGACCACCTATCACGTGACCAACCCGGACACGTTCTACGAGGCCAACGACGCCTGGGCCGTGCCCAGCGATCCGACGGCCAGTAGCGGGGACGTGAAGCAGCCTCCGTACTACATGTCGTTGAAGATGCCGACCCAGGACGATGCGACGTTCTCGTTGACCACCACGTTCATCCCGGCCGCTTCGCGCAACGGGCAGCAGCGCAACGTGCTGTTCGGTTTCCTCTCCGCCAACGCTGACGCCGGCGGGGAAGCGGGCGTGAAGAACGAGGACTACGGCAAGCTGCGGCTGCTGGAGCTGCCGCGCGACACCGCGGTCCCCGGCCCCGGCCAGGCACAGCAGAACTTCGACACGAACACCCGGGTCACCACCCAGCTGAACCTGCTGCGTCAGGGTGCCTCCGAGGTCAAGGGCGGCAACCTGCTCTCGCTGCCGGTGGGCGGCGGTGTGCTCTACGTGCAGCCGGTCTACGTGCAGTCTTCGGGCCAGACCAGCTTCCCAACCCTGCGCAAGGTCCTGGTGGCCTTCGGTGACGAGGTCGGGTTCGCTGACACCCTGGGCGAAGCCCTGGATGAGATCTTCGGAGGCGACTCCGGAGCGGTGACCCAGGAGCATGATGGCGCCGACCCGGGCGACTCGCCGGATGATGAGCAGCCCAAGGCCCCGGAGCAGACCGACTCGGAGAAGCTGACCCAGGCGCTGAAGGACGCGAACGAAGCCATCAAGCGCGGCCAGCAGGCCCTGTCCGATGGTGACTTCGGTGCTTATGGCGAAGCCCAGAAGGCCTTGGAGGACGCCCTGAGCCGGGCGCTGGAGGCCGATGGGACCGAGGCCCCGGCCCCGGAGGAAAGCGGCGCTCCGACCGAGCAGCCGCAGGACGGGAACTAGTCCCGGCCAGCCCCAGGCAGCCCGATTTGCATTCCGCTCCGCGATGATGAAGAATAGTCTAGTCATCGCGGGGTGGAGCAGTTCGGTAGCTCGCCGGGCTCATAACCCGGAGGTCGAAGGTTCAAATCCTTCCCCCGCCACATAAGACAAAAAGGTGGAAACAATTCGTTTCCACCTTTTTGCATGTCCGGACGATTTGATGCCCTCCAACCCGGGCCGTGTCGCAAGGGGCGCAGGAATGGCCCGGTGGCCCTAAAGCTTCCCAACGCCGGACGGCGGTAGGCGCTATGGCCGCTTCAGGGCTCACCGCGCGGTCCGGATGAGACGTTGTGTCCAGCAAGGCCTGCCGGCTCATTTACGGGATCGCAAGGGGCGTGCACGACTTCGGGGACAGTGGTTCCGGCAGCCCCCGCGTTGGCGGGGGCTGGATTCTCTGACAGGCATCATTCAACAGTGGCGGCATAATCCAACCAAGTCGTCCCGGGCAGGGCGGGAAAGCCTCCGGTGACGAAGGTCACCGGTCCAGGATTAGCCATGGAGTTCAAGGATTGGTAATGTTGTATTTACCGACGCGGGGTGGAGCAGTTCGGTAGCTCGCCGGGCTCATAACCCGGAGGTCGAAGGTTCAAATCCTTCCCCCGCCACGAGATAAGAGGAGATTCGAAAGGATCTCCTCTTTTGCTTTATCCGGCGCAATCGCTTGGCCGGTTTCCGGGCCTGGCGCGCAGCCTCAAGCGGACCAGATAAACCCGTGGCCGCCACCAGAACGGTGACGGCCACGGATGCTGTTGCTGCCTACAGGTACTAGTTCTCCAGGGCGCCGGTCTGCTTGGACTTCAGCGCCGCGAGACGAGCCTCAATTTCGGTCTGCTCTCCCAGATCCTCCAGCTGCTCGAACTGGGAGTCCAGGCTGGAAGAAGCCAGTTCGGAGGCGCCGCGGACCCGTGCCTCCTCGCGGCGAACCTTTTCCTCGAAGCGGCTGATCTCGCTGGTGGCGTCCATGATGTTCACGGACTTGACCGCTTCGTTGATCTGGTTCTGGGCGGCAGCGGCCTTCGAACGGGCCGTCAGCTCGTCCCGCTTGGAAACCAGTTCGGTGCGCTTGCTCTTCATCTGCTCCAGGCCGGTCTTCAGCTTCTCAACAATTTCACGTTGTGAAGCGATGGTCGGCTGCGCGCTCTTCATTTCGCTTTCGGCCTGCATCTGGCGCTGGATGGCCACCTTGGCCAGGTTGTCGAACTTCGCGGCGTTGGCGTCCTCCCCGGAGGTGCGGAAGTCCTCGGCCTTGTTCGAGGCGGCCAGGGCCTTGGTGCCCCACTCGCTGGCGGCCTGCTCGTCCTCCCGGTAGTCGTCTTCCAGCATCCGCAGGTTGCCGATGGTCTGGGCCACGGCCTGTTCGGCCTCGGCGATGTTGTTCGTGTAGTCGCGGATCATCTGATCCATCATCTTCTGCGGATCCTCGGCTGAATCGATCATGGCGTTGATGTTCGCCTTGGCCAGCTGGGCAACGCGGCCAAAAATGGACTGCTTGGTCATGATGTGAACCTTCCTATTGGTTGTAAAACAATGGTGAATCTGAACAACAGGGTCAAACCGGTAATGACGCCAGGGAAGTTAGAAGCTGCCACCTCCACCGCTGAAGCCGCCGCCCCCGCCGCCGAAGCCGCCGCCTCCACCGCCGAAGCCGCCGCCCCCGCCGCCGAAGCCGCCAAATCCTCCGCCGCCAAAGAAGCCGCCGTCGGAATGGCCGCCGGAGGAACGTCCCCCGTGCAGGATCGAATCAATCAGGATGCCGCCGAGCACGGCCCCGCCCAATCCGTCGAACGGACCGCGTCGTCCCTGGCCGTAACCGCCATAGCCGCCCGGGCCTCCGAAGCTATCAACATCGCTCTCGGCCATGCGCGCGGCCTCCTCAGCCAGGCGAATGGCCCGCTGGGCGGTGGCCAGGGCCTGGATGGGATCCGAGCCGGAGAGCCGCACCGCATCCTCATGGCAGCGCCGCGCTTCGGCCAGGCGAGTGCGGGCCGAGGAACGCACCCCGCCGCGGCGGGCCCGAATGTAGTCATCGGTGCCGTTGATCCGCGATTCGGCGGTGCGCAGCACCGACTGCAGCTGGGAGCGGGCGTGACGTTCCTGCTCATCCTTCTCACGCAGGGTTCCCAGCTCATTGCTCAACGCCTGTCCCGCCTCGTCCAGGGCTGCGATCAGGGCCAAGGGGTTGGGCTTGCCCTGCCGCATGGAACGCTTAACGGATTCCAGGGCAGTTTCCAGGGCTGCTATCGGGGCGGCCAACCGCTGTCCGCCCTGCGCGCCCATGAGCGCTTTGGCCTGGGACAGCTCCTGCTCGGCCTCGGCCACTGCCGCCCGCAGATCCGCCTCGGCGTTGGTCAGCGCCTCGTTGGACTTGGCAATCGCATCCAGCAGGCCGGTGGCCTGATCGTGGGCTTCCTCCGCGTTTTGCACCAGCACCGCGGCCTGGGAACGTTCGCCGTTCTGGATCGCGGTCCGGGCCTGGTTCAGCGCCGAGCGGATGAAGCTGATGCGCTCGGAGGTCTGCGAGGCATTATCCAAGACCTGGGAGGTGGCTTCCGGGGCGTAGCGCTGGGAGAGGTCCTCAAGCAGGGCAACGCTCTGGGACAACCGCTGATTCAACGGCTCCAGTCCTGCCTCCAGCTCGGAGATGTGGCTCTCCGCATTGGTTTCCAGCTTACGCAGGGACTTGAAGTCCGCGGCATGGGCTTCCAGGCTCGAATTGACCTCCTGGCATCTGCGGATGATCTCGTTGAGCCACGAACGCTGGTCTTCTTCGGTGTCCGGGATCTCGTCATCCAGCTGCTGCTGCAGCTTGAAGGACTCGCGCAGGTGCTCCTTGGCCTTGGACAGGTCCTGGGTAAACGTGGCAATCGCCGCGGAGCCGTACTGCGCCTCGGCGAAACCCAGTTCCTGTTCGGAGGAGCGGATCGAGTCATCGGCCGCCACCAGCAGGTGGTCGGCCTGCTTGCGCAGCTGGTCCAGGGGGATGGCCGGCTGGACCGGCTGGTTGGGCTGGGCCTGACCGCGGCGGACCTGTTTCTTGCTGCGGCGGGACAAGACGAAGTAGCCGATGACGGCCACGCCGGCGAAAACCAGCAGGATCGGCACCAGGGAGAAGCCCGAGCCAGAGGATCCACCGCGCGAGCCGGTGCCCCTGGCGGCATCCTCAATGCCGTTGATGGCACCTTCGGCCGCGGCCAGCCAATCGAGGTTGTTCAGTTCCGGGGCAATGTACTGGGTATAGATTTGCTGACCGGCGCCGCCCAGCGGTCCGCTTTGCGAGGTCAGGAACTGGGCCTGGCGCTGCTCGGTGGCCACCGCCAAAATCGTGTCATTGCTGCCCATGTTCTTGCGCTCGGCCACGTCGGCGGCCCATTGCTGCGGATCCTGCGGATTGCTGAATTGATCGACGAACACCACGAACAGGCTCACCCCGGTCTCGGAGCGCAGCTTGGAGATCTCCTCCTCCAGCTCGTTGGCTTCACCGCCGCCCAGCACCCCGGAGTTGTCCACCACGAAGCTGCCCGGAGGAATATCCACCGGGGATTCGGCATGAGTGGGCAGCGCCAGAGCAAACAACATGGCCACGGCGGTCACGACCGCCGCCAGTAGTCCCCGTGCGGTACGTCGCATTTTCGTCCTTACTCAGATCTGCATGCGGATATGAGTTACACAATACCCGTGCCCGTTCGGCGAATTCAGGACCGTGCCACGAATTTTCGTGATTCCATAGGGTAAGACCGGTAAAGCCCGGGTTGGCCGTGTTGACTTGCGCCGAACTCACAGCGGCTGCTCAGTTTCTCCCGCTTAAGGCCACAGTTCGCATCGGAATAATAATTACCAAGAGATCGAAGAGAACTAGAGAGGCAACCATGAGCCAGTCACCGAGTGATCCCAGGGAACCGGGCCAGGGCGGGGACCACGAACCGCGCGTGGGCCAGCCGGCACACAACGCCGGGGAACCGGTGACCCCGCAGGATGCCAACCAGCCAAACCCGCGCTCGGCAGCCGGCTCCCAGCACGACAGCGGAGCGCCCACCACCCAATACCCCACGGCCAGCCACTACTACTCGGCCGCTGACCAGCAGCACTCCGCGGCCGGGCAGAACCCGTATGGGCAGGGGGACTTCCACCCGCACCAGTCGCCGCAGGCTCCCGAGCGCAAGCCGCGCAAGCGCTATGCCGGGACCACCCTGATCTCCGGCATGGTCGCCGCCGCCCTGATCGGCGGGGTCACCGCCGCCGGGACCACCTACCTGATCAACCCCAACTCCAGCGGCACCGCCCAGGTGCAAAGTCCGCAGGACGGCGTGGTCATCAACAACCCGGAAACGGTCACCACCGCCACCGCCGCGGCCGCCAAGGCCGCGCCCAGCGTGGTGACGATCGAGGCTTCCGGCAACGGTTCGGCCGGCTCGGGTTCTGGCATCGTGCTGGATGATCAGGGGCACATCCTGACCAATACCCACGTGGTGACCCTGGGCGGGGCCACCGGCAATCCGCAGCTGAATGTGCGACTGAACAACGGCAAGGTGTATTCCGCGGAGCTGGTGGGCACCGACCCGATGTCGGACCTGGCGGTCATCAAGATTGACGCCGAGGGCCTGGTTCCAGCGACTCTGGGCGAGTCGAGCAGCCTGAACGTCGGGGACACCGCCGTGGCCATCGGCGCACCTCTGGGACTGAGCGGCACCGTCACTGACGGGATCATCTCCACGTTGAACCGCACGATCTCCGTGGCCTCCTCCGCAGTGCCGGAACAGCCCAGCGACGGCGGGGGCGATAGTGAGTTCAACTTCGAATTCCCCGGCGCACCGCAGCAGAAGAACAACTCGGGCTCCATCTACATCAATGTCATGCAGACCGATGCGGCGATCAACCACGGAAACTCCGGTGGCGCCCTGGTCAATGCGAAGGGCGAGATCATCGGGGTCAACGTCGCCATCGCCTCCTCGGGGGACGAAGACTCGGGGTCCATTGGCGTGGGCTTCGCAATCCCCATCGACTACGCCAAGCGCATCTCCAGCGAACTGATTGAGAACGGCTCGGCCACCCACGGGCTGCTGGGCGCCACTGTCCAGGCCGCCGCGGCACGCACCGGGCAGCAAAGCTCCGGGTTCAGCACCGGGGCGAAGATCGTGGACATCAGCTCCGGTTCGGCCGCCGCGGAAGCGGGGCTGAAGTCGGGGGATGTGATTACCGGTGTCAACGACCGTCCCATCCAGGATTCACAGACCTTGACCGCGGCCATCCGTGAGGTTCCGGCCAAGGGCCAGGCGAAGATCACCTACATCAGGGACGGGCAAACCAAAGACGTGGAGGTCACGGTCGGCACCCTGGAGGACTAGAACCCAGCAGGCACTGCTTCACACTTCGCCCTCCTATGGGGCGAAGTGTGAAGCAGTGTTGAAGAAGTTGACGAAGATCCCGGCCGGCCGCGCAGCGATGCGCGGCGGGGGAAGCAGAATGTGAACCGGCAATGAGGCCACGGCGGTACGTGTTACGACATGCAAGGACATGCGTCACGTACCGCCGTTGGATTTTTCAAAAGGTTCTGGCGTATTGCCGGTGCGCCGATACGATAAGGGTGGAAGAGATCCTTCCACGGTCTTTACGACAGCGAAGACACTTTGCATGAAAGGCGAGAATGAGCGACGCGAGTAGCACGCCACTGAACATCTTGGTACTGGTCAAACACGTACCGGATGCTCAGTTTGACCGTCACATCGACCTGGACACCCTGCGCATCGACCGCAGCGAGTCAATCCTTTCCGAGCTGGATGAATACGCCGTGGAGGCGGCCCTGGCGATCGCCGAGGACCGCGGCGGGCCCAAGGCAGGCAACCAAGTCATTGCGGCCACCATGGGAGGACCCAAGGCGGTGGCTTCAGTGAAGAAGGCCCTGCAGATGGGCGCCACCAGCGGACTGCACCTGAACGACGAGGCCCTGGCCGGCTCCGACGCCGTGGCCACCGCCAAGGCCCTGGCCGCGCTGATCAAGTATGCCGGGGACATCGACCTGGTGGTCACCGGCATGGCCTCCACCGACGCCGAAACCGGCATCGTTCCGGCTCAGCTGGCAGAACTGCTGGGCTTCGCTGCCCTGACCAACGCCTCGAACGTGGACTTCGATTCGGCGGCCGGGACGCTGAGCATCACCCGCGATCACGGCGCCGATTCCCTGACGCTGCGTGGCTCGCTACCGGCCGTGCTGTCGGTGACCGACCAGGCCAATGAGCCGCGCTACCCGAACTTCCGCGGCATCATGGCGGCCAAGAAGAAGAAGGTGGAAGAGGTCAGCGCCGCCGACCTGGGGCTGGACGCGTCCAGCGTTGGCCCAGCCGGTTCGCCCACCCGTGTGCTCTCGGCCAACGCCCGCCCGGCGCGCGGGGCCGGTACCGTCATCACGGACAACGGCCAGGCCGGAATCGCGCTGGTCGACTACCTGGCCGAACAGAAGCTGATCTAAGGACTGAACCACATGACTTCCGCATTAGTATTCTTTGACGCCCTGGGCCAAGAACCAACCAAGGCCCAGCGCGAACTGCTGACCCTGGCCACCCGTTTCTCCCCTGCCACCGTGGCGGTGGTGGGTGAGGTTTCGGCCCCGGCCCTTGAGGTTCTTGCTGGCTACGGGATCACCAGCGTCCTGCAGGCCCCGGCCGCTGACTCCTTCCAGGACCACGAGGTGGCCGCCCTTGAAGCCGCAATCAGCTCGGTGAACCCCGAGCTGGTGCTGCTGGCCAACGACAGCTTCAACCGCGAGGTCGCCGCCCGTGCCGCCATCCGCTGCAACGGCGGGGTGATCACCGACGCCGTGGATGTGGCCGGTGACGGCACCGTGACCAAGGACGAACTGGCCGGCTCATACACCACCCAGGCCAATGCCGCCTCCGGTGTGCTGCTGGTCACCGTGAAGCCCAACAGCATTGAGGACGCCCCCGCCGGCGCCGGGCAGCAGCCGCAGGTGCAGGACCTGCAGGTCGCGGCCGCCAACAGTGCAGTACAGGTTGTCGAGCGCCAGGCGAAGGTTTCCACCGGACGCCCGGCCCTGTCCGAGGCACGCATCGTGGTGGCCGGCGGGCGCGGCGTCGATGGCGACTTCGCACCGATCGAGGAACTGGCCGACGCGTTGGGCGCGGCGGTGGGTGCCTCGCGTGCCGCCACCGATGCCGGCTGGATCGACCACGACTACCAGGTGGGGCAGACCGGCACCACTGTCTCCCCGCAGCTGTACATTTCGGTGGGCATCTCCGGGGCCATCCAGCAGAAGGCCGGGATGCAGACCAGCAAGTACATTGTGGCGGTGAACAAGGACGAAGACGCGCCAATCTTTGAGATCGCCGACTTCGGGATCATTGGTGACCTGCGCCAGGTGCTGCCGCAGGCCGCCGAGGAGATTCGCCGCCGCAAGTCATGATCGATACCCTGCCATTTATTCAACCATCCACCGCCCGCGTGCTGGCCTTTGCCGCGCACCCGGACGACCTGGACTTCGGGGCCGCCGGCACCGTCTCCGCCTTGACCTCCGCCGGGGTGCAGGTGGAATACTGCATCATGACCGACGGGGACGCCGGCGGCTTTGATGACCGGGACCCACAGGAAACCGCCCGGCTGCGCCACCTGGAACAGCGCGAGGCCGCAGCCAAGGTGGGCGTGCAAACGGTGCACTTCCTGGGCGAACGCGACGGCTTCTTGGAGCCGAACCAGCGGGTGATCCGCGAAGTGGTCCGGCTGATCCGCCAGGTGCGTCCGAACATTGTCATGGCCATGCACCCGGAACGGGCGTGGGACCGCCTGCAGCGTTCACACCCGGACCACCTGGCCTGTGGTGAGGCGGTGACCCGGGCCATCTATCCGGCGGTGGAGAACCCGTTCAGCTTCCCGGAGCTGATCACCGAGCAGGGCCTGGAAGCCTACAAGGTTCCCTGGCTGTGGCTCTACGGGGCGCCGAAGGAACGGGAAAACGCGTTCGTGGACATCACCGAGCACTTCGGACGCAAAATGGAGGCGCTGCGTTCGCACTTCACCCAGCACCCGGATGTTGGAGCCATGGAGAAGTTCGTCGAACAACAGTGTCGGGAGAACGCGGTGCGCGGCGGGCTGGAGCAGGCCCGGCACGCCGAGAGCTTCCACGCGGTGGCGGTGAACGCCGATGACACGATTGCCGGGTTCTAGCCGCACCGGCTTGAACTGCGGCCGCGCAAACGGCCCGGCATGACGAAGGTCCGTGAACCCCAGCGGGGATTCACGGACCTTCGTTGCTGCTCGTGGACGGACGCTAGGCGTCGTCGCCGTTGGTGGTGCCGTCTTCCTGCGGCGCGTTGGGATCCAGGGGCAGATCCACCGAGGCCTCGGATTCGCTGGTTGGCGTTTCCGGGGTGGGCGTGGTCTCGACGGTGACCAGGATGGAAGCCAGGGCCGGCTTGTCCTTCACCCCGGCCTGATCTGCGCTCTTGGCGGTTTCCAACAGCACCATCGTGTTGCCCTCGTCATCGATGCCCCACACCACGTAGCGCTCGGACTCATCCAGGGCCGGTAGACCCGAGAGTTCCACGGCGACCGCCCGATCGGATTCGGAGGTGGTCACCGTCGCCTTGCCGCCGCTGCGCAGTTCCAGGGTGTTGGACACCGAGTCCTTGGCCTTCAGCGCGGAGGTGTCGTTCGTCGCCCCGGAGTTCAGCAGGGAGAACAGCACCAGGGCCAGGACCGCCAACACCACGACACCCACCACGGCAAAGATCCAGCCGCGTGGTTTATGGGACTTCTCGGCCCGGGAGGTGCTGGCAAGTTCGTCAACGATTCCCAGTCCCAGGTCGTCATCGTGCTGTTCGTTGCGGCGCTGATCGAAGCTACCGTTCATGGTGATGGAGTCTCCCGAGAGTTTCGTCGGTTGTGTCTGGTCCAGCCGGAATTCCGCTGCACCGCGTTAACTGAGCCTACTGCACAAAGTTGTTATCAACCTGTGACTGAAGGGTGTCGAGGCTGAATGTCCTATACTGTGGCGAAACCGTGCTGCCGCCATGCCTCAAACAACACAATGGAGGCGCAGTTGGCCAGGTTCATGGACCGGCGCGCCGGCAGCATTGGCAGGCGCACCAGGTCGTTGACCCGCGGGTGGGACTTGTCCTGCGCGGAGAGCCCGACCGACTCCTTGCCGAAGAGCAGGATGTCGGTGGGGCGGTAGTCGATATCGGTGTAGAGGGTCGTTCCCTCACTGGTGTAGGCGAAAACCCGGCCCTCACCCAACGCCTGGAATGCGGCATCCAAATCCTCATGGATGCTCATCACCGCCAGGTCATGGTAATCCAACCCGGCACGGCGCAGTTTCGCGTCATCAAAGTCAAAACCCAGTGGTTTGACCAGGTGCAGCTCGGCGCCGGTTACCGCGGCGAGACGAATGGCATTACCGGTGTTGCCCGGAATTTCGGGGGCGTTAAACAGGATTCGAAACACTCACCCAATTGTAGTGCTTCAGACCCTGCGCAGCGGTGATTTGTGGGCATGGATCTGGTGCTCAGTACATGCCGGCCAATAGACGCGCCAGAGTGGGACGATCCACCAGGTTGGGCTGCGGGCCGGAGCCCAGGAACAGTTTCAGCTCGCGCACCAGCCCTGCGGCGTTCAGCACGTTGGGGGAGGCGGCCAACGCCGGGGCGCCCTTGCGGCCGTATTCAATGACCGGCTCATGGGGATTGTCCCGTCCGGTGAGCACCAGCGTGTAGGGCACCACGTTCAGGTTCATGAAGGCGCGCTGCAGACCGGAGATCTGCAGGGCCGGGGGCTGGGTCATGCGATTGCCGTGGCGCAGGACCTGCCCGTCAAACATGTAGTACCCTTCGGGCAGGGTCATGGTGCCAATGACCGCCATCCGGTACCCGGCCAACAGCACGTGGTCATAGTGTCCGCCGCCGGGGGAGTGCACTCCATTGATCAGCCGCGCCGCGGGCAGCACCGACAGGACGTTGCGCTCAAGCAGCGAAATGGTGGCTGCCTCCCGTTCAAGCCGCGAGCGGGAGGTGAACAGCCCCCGCTTGCGCGGCTCGCCGTGGACCTGGCGGCGCGAGAGCTGGGCGGAAAGGTCGGTAAAACCGGTATCCTCCAGCGGCGGAACGTACTGCACCTGCATCTGCGCCTTGGGCTGGGTGGAGGTGCGCACGCGCTCGTCAAAGGGACGTGAGCCGGTGCCGGCGGATCCAGTGGAGCGGGTGTCGGGGGCCTGGAAGGAGCGGTCATAGCGCGAACGGTCCGCCTCATCCGAGAGCAGCTGGTAGGCCCGCTGCACGGCACGGAACCGTTCGGCGGAGCCGCCCAGGTCCGGGTGGGACTCGCGGGCGGCCTTGCGGTAAGCCATCTTGATCTCGGCCTGGGAGGCGGTGCGCGCAATGCCAAGGACTTCATAGGGACTTGGCGAGCTCATGGTCAGGAGCAAGTCCTTTCAACGATGTGGGGCAGGGCGCGAGTGAAGCTGCGGTGTAACAAGCA
This sequence comes from Glutamicibacter sp. BSL13, assembly GCF_052928425.1. Lineage (NCBI taxonomy): Bacteria > Bacillati > Actinomycetota > Actinomycetes > Micrococcales > Micrococcaceae > Glutamicibacter > Glutamicibacter sp. BSL13. The sequence goes on along the minus strand of NZ_JAVGCZ010000031.1, from coordinate 4,270 downwards.
TAAATGCCCCCGGCGCTTTTCCGCCCACCGCCCGCCCATGGGTAGGCTGTGAGGCTATGAACACCCCGCGCGGGTATCACCGCGTTTCCATTGTCTTCCACCCCGCCTCCGGCCACGGCCGCGGCCTGTCCCGGGCGCGGGCGCTGCACGCCACCCTGCAGGACGCCGAACGGAACCCGCAGCTGGTGGACACCTCGCAGGTGCCGCGCAGTGAACTGCCCAGCCGGCTGCGCGGCAGTGACGCCGTGGTCATTGTGGGAGGTGACGGGCTGGTGCACTCCTGCCTGCCCGCACTGATCGACCTGGGCATCCCGATGGGGATTCTTCCGGCCGGCAGCGGCAACGACGCGTGGCGGATGGGCCGGTCCTCCTCGGTGCACTCCACCCGGGAGGCGATCCTTGGGTTCCTGGCCGGTCACGGCAGGATCCGCACCAGCGACGTGTTGGAGGTCAGCTTCGCCAACGAGCCGCAGCGCACGCGCTTCGTGCTTGGGGCGGTCTCCTGCGGTTTTGAAGCGCAGGTCAACGAGGCGGCCAACGCCCTGCCGCGCTGGCTGGGAGCCACCCGCTACGGGTTGGCGCTGCTGCTGTGCCTGCCTCGGATCAAACCCCGGCAGCTGAGCATCAGCGCCGACGGGTTCTCCTTCCACGGCGGAGTGTACCTGGCCAGCCTGGCCAACATCCGCACCCTGGGCGGCGGCATCGGTCTGTTTCCCGCAGCCCGGGACGATGACGGGCGCATGGACGCCATGATAGTCACCGCCGCCCCGCTGTACCGGGTGCTGCCCCGGATCGTGCAGATCCTCACCGGGCGTGAACACCGCTACCGGCGTGCCGGGGTGTTCAGCACCGCCCGGGTGGAATTTGCCGGAACCAGCTACGGGGACGGGGAGCAGCTGGGCACCGGGGACTTCAGGGTTACGGTGCGTCCGGGGTGTCTGTCGCTGATGGACGTGAGCGCCGGTATTCGGTGAGCAGCATCCCTTCCTCGTGCAGCACAGAATGCAGCTGCAGCGCCTGGGGGTGTTCCCCGGTGCCGGAGGCAATGCGCGCCCCCTGCCCGCCAATGAGCTGCGGGCTGATGCTCAGACACAGTGAATCAACCATCTGCTGGTCGATGAACTGGCCAAAGATCGTGGGACCGCCTTCGGCGTGGATGCACTCCAGGCCCCGTTCGGTCAGTTCGTGGACCACGTGCGTGGCGCTGATCAGCCCATTGAACTGTGGGACCTGGATCAGCTGGACATGCTGCGGGTAGTGCCGGGCGGTCTGCGGGTCCACGTTCACGGCGGTGAACAGCAGGATCGGGGCCGGGCTGTTGCGCACCACCGCGGAGGTGGGGGAGATGTTCAGCCCGTTGCTCAAGATCGCCAGCACCGGGTGGCGGCCAAGGCCGTTGGCCTCGCGCCAAATCTGGGATTCGGGGTCCACCAGCGGTCCGTCATACCCTTCGGCGCGCACGGTTCCGGCCCCCACCAACACCACCGAGGCCTGCCGGCGCAGCAACTTGAACAGGCGCTGGTCGGCCGCACTGCCCAAGGAGGCCGAGACCCCGCCGACCTGGGCGCTGCCGTCCAGGCTGGAGACAAAGTTGAACCGGACATAGGGCCGGCGATCGATGGCGTAGCGCTCCAGCAGCTGGTTGTCGCTCAGTTCGGGCGTGGGTTCCGGGAAGATTCCGTGCATGCAGATAGCTCCTAGTTGCGGCTGTGTTCGGGGTGGGCCGGGGGATTGATGTCCGACATGTTGTGGACCTGGTAGGCCGGCGCGCGCCAACCGGCGGCCGCTTCGATCAGGTGCACGGTCTGCACCGCCTCGGGAACATTGTGCATCCTGATGATCCGCGCCCCTCCCATGATGCACATGGTGGCCGAGACCATCGAACCGACCATCCGCTCCGATTTGGGCAGGTTGAGGGTTTCGCCGATGAAGTCCTTGTTCGACACCGCGGCCAGCGCCGGGTAGCCGAGCTCGGCGATGGGGGAGAAGTTGCCGGTCAGCTCCAGGGTATGGCGGGTGTTCTTGTTCAGGTCATGCCCCGGGTCAATGATCAGCTTCTGCTCACCGATCCCGGCCTGCACCGCCAGCTCGACCTTGCGCGCCAGGTAGTCTCGCACCTCACCGACCACGTCCGCATAATGCGGGCGCGGGTACACCGTACGCGGCTTGGCCAGTGAATGGGTAAGCACCAGGTGGGCGCCGCTGTCCGCCACGACCTGGGCCATGCCGGGTTGTGACAGGCCCGTGGTGTCGTTGATGACATCGGCCCCGGCCTCGATCGCGGCCTGCGCCACCTGCGGCAGGAACGTATCCGCGGAGATCAGCACATCGCTGCGCTCACGTACTGCCCGGATTACCGGAACCACGCGTTCGGCCTCCTCCTGCCAGGACAGTGCCGGGCCGGGGGAGAAGGGCACCCCGCCAATATCCACCCAATCCGCCCCGTCCTGCACGGCCTGCATCGCCGCGGCGATGGCCTGATCCAATCCGAAGGTTGACCCGGCGTCAAAGAAGGAATCCGGGGTGCGGTTCACGACCGCCATCACCGCGATGCGCTGCGAAAAATCGATGCTCCGGTGCGAAAAATCGTGTACGGGGTATTTCAGATCCGGCAGGAACATCGCTATCTAAACCCTTACTGCAGATTTTTCGGGGACAACTCTCACTTAATACATACCACTGAACCCCCAGCCGGAACCGGTGCCCCGAGCCGGCGGCCCCACAGCCGTCGCCGCGCAAACAGTAGGCTGGTGACATGGACATGCCACATCTTCCCGCCCAGACCGGGACCTGGATCCGCCAGGCCATCGACAGCGCCGCCCCCGGGACCATCGCCGCCCAGGTCCCCGCAGGCTATGCCGCCTACGCCCGAATCCTGCACCCGGCCATGGACGAGGACGGGGCCCCGGTCAGCTGGGGCAGCATCGCGGCCCTGCGCGGGCACCGGTTGCAGGGCGCCGACCTGTTCGAGGACGTCTCCGGGCTGGACGAGCACGGCGACCCGCAGCAGGAGGACGCCTGGGTGGACGGGGACGTACCGGCCTACGAACTGCCCATCGACCAGTGGGGCGCCCTGGTGGAGCTGTTGTCCCGGCACACTGAACCAGGACCCGCCGCAGCCCCCTATGTGGCCGGGCTGTGGGGCGGGTACGCCTTCATCGAGGGAGGCGAACGCATCCAGATCGACTTCGAGCCGGACCCCAACGCCGACGCGGAACACAACCGCCAGGCCCATGCGCGGGCGCTCGCCGAGGCCCAGCGCCCGGGACTGCCCGCAGCGGTCCGCACCGCGCCCCGCCTGGATTTGGGCGGCGGCTACCGCAACTACCTGCTCTTCGCCCTCAACAGGGCGCAGCTGGCCAACCCGCTGTGGGCGAGCACCACCGCCGGAGAGCAGCGCCAGCGTCCCTCCCTGGCCTTCCCCCACGACCATTCCTGGATGCTGTCCACCGAACCCTACGATGACTCCACCATCCTCGGCGGCAGCCGGGCACTGATCGATGCGGTGCTGGGCAGCGACGCGCTGGAGGCGCTGGAGGTAGGAGAACTCACACGAATCGGCCATTCAGCCTAGGGGCGGCGAACTCGTACCATTGAAGGGATGAACACTTCGGCCGTATACCTGGATCACGCCGCGACGACGCAGCTGAGCGGTGCCGCCCTGCAGGCGGTCACCGCCCAGTTCGCGCGCACCGGCAACCCTTCCTCCCTGCACGGGGCCGGGCGCGCCGCGAACCGGGTGGTGGATGAGGCCCGCCAGCAGATCGCCCGGGCAGCCGGCGCCCACCCGTCCGAGGTGATCTTCACCTCCGGTGGCACCGAGTCGGACAACCTGGCCCTGAAGGGGCTGTACTGGAACCGGGTGGCCGCCAACCCGCAGGCCACCAAGATCCTGCTCTCGGGCATTGAACACCACGCGGTGCTGGATACCGCCGAGTGGCTGGCCGCCCACGAGGGCGCCGAGCTGGTGTGGATGCCAGTGGACCGGGACGGCGTGCTGGATTTGCCCGCCGCCACCGCCCTGCTGGATGAGCACCACGAACGGATCGCCCTGGCGACCCTGATGTGGGCGAACAACGAGGTCGGGGCCGTGCAGCCGGTGACCGAACTGGCGCGGCACGCCGCCGGCTACCAGATCCCGGTACACACCGACGCAGTCCAGGCCTTCACGGCCGTGGCCACCGACTTCGCCGCCAGCCAGGTGGCCACCATGGCCATCAGCGCCCACAAGATCGGCGGGCCGGTGGGCATTGGCGCGCTGCTGGTGCGC